>JBKEAN010000150.1:0-28580 GCA_047972415.1 Mangrovibacterium sp. | reverse complement strand
CCTGGTCTGTAAATTCCGGTTCATTATTGCCCGTGAACCTTTCGCAATAAAATTGAAGTTCTTCAAACTTGTCACACACATAAAAGTAAATTCTTATTAACTTGTCGTCTTTATCCTTGGAAATCATATCTAATTGTCAATTCGTAACTGACTGTAAGATACTGGTTTTCAAGGAATTAAACAAATTTAAGCCGCTGATTTTCAACTATTTAATGAACTTTTTTATATTTTTCTCAACCCTTGATTCGCATAGGGTACCAATAATCAAAGAATAGCAGCATAACGCTTAACTAGCCGTACAGCTTTTTGTTGCATACCCAGTTCCCCTTTATACGCTTGCAAGTAATCCTCCATCCACAAAAATTATTTGCCCATTTACGTAATTACTGCCCGGAGAAGCCAGAAATAACAACGCCCCAATGAGTTCTTCTGTTTCACCCCATCGCTGCGTCGGCGTTCGTGAGCAAACCCAATCGGAGAATTCCTGGTTTTCAACCAACGGCTTGGTCATGTCGGTTTTAAAATAGCCTGGGCCAATTCCGTTAATTTGAATGTTATACTTCGCCCATTCAACAGCCATTCCCTTGGTCAGCATTTTTAAACCACCTTTTGATGCGGCATACGGAGTAATCGATGGCCGCCCTAATTCGCACTGAAGTGAACCAATGTTAATAATTTTGCCAGATCTCTTCAAAATCATGTTTTTTGCCACAGCTTTCGATAGTTTATAAGCTCCTGTCAGGTTTGTACTGATGATTCTATCCCAATCATCATCATTAAATTCTTCGAGCGGATTTCGCACTGTTATTCCTGCATTATTCACTAAAATATCAATCGAACCAATTTCATCATTCATCTTTTCAATGGCTTTTTCAATCTGAATTGAATCAGCAATATCAAAAGAATAGCCATAAACACGATAGCCCAAATCCCTAAATTCGCTGATTTGTGCATCCAGCTTTTGGGGGTTCCGCCCATTTAAAACGACTGTTGCGCCATTTTCACACAAACCTCTTGCAAATGCTTTCCCGATTCCGCCTGTCGAGCCGGTTACCAAGGCTATCTTTCCTTCAATATCAAAAAGCTTATTACTTTTCATCGCTTATTTTTTTGATGCTAATCGACCATCCATATCTTCTGCTTTCTCCGGTTGTAAAGGAAATTTTATCGGTTTATTGTCTCTCGTTGAGCGATAAATTGCCGTAAATAATTCAACTGTTTTTCGTCCTTCTACACCCGAAATCATTGGCTCACAATTTTTATCTATCGACTCCATAAAATCTTCAATCTGCTTTTCCATATAATGTACCGTTGGGTCGATGGAGTTAAAAAACTGTTCATCTTCTTGCTTCCAATGCTCCAATACACTTTCCTCTCCGGCGATCGTCCAAAGATCGTTAACAGGGGGTTCAAGTAC
Source organism: Mangrovibacterium sp. (assembly GCA_047972415.1). Taxonomy (GTDB): domain Bacteria; phylum Bacteroidota; class Bacteroidia; order Bacteroidales; family Prolixibacteraceae; genus Mangrovibacterium. Next base: position 27,163 of record JBKEAN010000150.1, on the reverse strand, counting down.
ATTCGACATGCCCGCAACAAACATAGCGCCACCGTCGGTTTGCACGCCTACCGAAGCTCCATTTTCACCATGAACATGAACTTTTCCGTAAATGCCGGGCTTTGTTGAATTGCTCACAACGACATTTCCGATGCCGCCATTTTTAAATTTAATGACTGCCAACGCTGTATCTTCAACTTCAATGTACGGATGATTTAGATTCTTCCAGATGCCATAAACTTCATCAACTTCGCCCATTAGCCACAACAGAATATCCAATTGGTGAGGCGCCTGATTAACAAGCACTCCTCCCCCTTCCATCTGCCATGTTCCTCGCCATTCATCAGCGTCGTAGTATTCCTGTCCACGCCATCCCAACATATTGATTGTACCGAAAAGAGGCTTTCCGATTTTTCCTTCATCAATCGCCTGTTTTACACGTAGAACAGGCTCGTACCAACGTCGTTGGCTAATGACTCCTAATTTCACATCGTGTTCTGTACAAGCCGAAATCATCACATCGCAATCCTCCAAAGTAGACCCCAACGGTTTTTCAACCAAAATATGAGCTCCAGCCTGAGCTGCCTCAATTGTTGGCGCTTTATGAAAAGGATGTGGTGTACAAACAATCGCCAAATCAATACTTTGCTCTTTTATAAGCTTCGAAATATCGGTGTAAGAATTAGTCTGGTATTCAGTTGCGAATTTTTCGGCCGATTTGGAAGACCGACTCCAAACTCCCGCCAGTTGCGCGTTCGAAATATTCTGGATCGCTTTCGCATGAAGATGAGCCACTTTTCCACATCCTAAAATGGCTATTTTATAAGTTTTCGTCTGCATAATTAGTCCGAATTAAGGAGTTAAAATAATTTTATTCAGGCCTTGTTCTTTTTCGTATAAACGACCAAACCATGCAGTTCCTTCTCTCAACGGAGCGACGGCCGTAATTTGATCATCGACGCGAATCAATCCCTGGCTCATCAGTTGAAGCACTTTTTCATATTCGCCATTAATAGCACAACTTCCCTGAACAGTTAACTCCTGAGTAACTACTTTTTGCAATGGTAATTCTATTTTGGGTGAAAGGTTCCCAACCAAAACAACATTGCCTCCTTTTCGAACCGAAGAAATTGCGGTGTTTACAGTTGGAGTTATCCCAACCGCTTCGAACGCAAAATCAGCTCCACGTCCGTTGCACGATGCTCTTATTTGTTCCATTAAATCCTGATCGTCGGCATTCAGAATCATATCTGCTCCGGATGTTTGTGCCTGTTTTAATTTTGCATTGTCCAAATCAACGGCAATCACTTTCACTCCCGAAAGTTTAAGCAATTTAATGATGAAAATCCCAATCATTCCCACACCGACAACCACTGCCGTATCACCTAATTTTATGCCGGAAAGCGAAATAGAATGAAGAGCAACAGCCACTGGCTCTACCATTGCAGCCTGCTCAAACGAAACGTTGTTTGGAATGCGATATAAAATATGCTCAGGCACCGAAACATATTCAGCAAAAGCTCCATGTTTTCGATATTCACCCGGCGAAACGCCCAACACTTTCCGGTTATCACTCAGGTTATAATTTCCGTGTAATGTGTACCAATCATTTAAAGGATAAATGGTAGAATCGAACGTCACCCGATCTCCCGCTTTCCAGTGAACAACATTTTTTCCCACTTCCTTGATTATTCCGGAAGCCTCATGTCCCATAACAATTGGAGGAATTCGCCGACCGGTACTCCCATCCATCCCATGAACATCTGATCCGCAAATTCCACAGGCTTTAACCTGAATAAGTACTTCATCGTCGTCTATCTCCGGACCGGGAAAATCTTTATAGACGAGTTTCATATATTCTTCAAGCACGAGTGCTTTCATAAGTTGTGTATTATTTTAAAGGTTACATATACGTTCCGCCATTCACGCTAATGCTTTGCCCTGTAATATATGAAGATAAATCTGATGTCAGAAACATAATCGTGTTCGCCACTTCTGTCGGTGTGCCCAATCTTCTCATCGGAATATTCTTCATCAAGAATTCCATTTGCTCCCGAGGAACGCCATCCTGCATGCTTGTGTCAATAATTCCGGGAGCCACCGCATTTACTCTCACATTGTGAGGTGCTCCAAGCTTTGCCAACGATTTTGTCAAACACTCCACAGCTGCTTTACTTGCTGCGTAGTGTGCACCTGCAATTAGTCCGCCAACCTTACCGGCAACCGATGCCAGACTCACGATGGAACCTGATTTTTGAGCAATCATAATTTCAATCACCTTTTGCGTCAATAAAAAGACAGACGTCAGATTGATATCCATTAACTTCTCCCACTCTTCTTTGGTGATATTTTTTACCGGAGTTCGCAAATAAATCCCTGCATTATTCACCAACACATCAATTTTACCTTCTTTTTGGAGGATTTCATCAATCATAGATTTTTGAAAATCCGAATCGGTGATATCACCTTGAAAAAAGTTTTCACCACTTCCTTTGGAAAGATCGGTACCGTAAACTTTCGCTCCGTATTTCGACATTTCGGTCGATAATGCACCACCGATTCCGCCGGCAGCTCCAGTTATAATAACCACTTTATCTGTAAAATTAGTAAGCATGATTAATCGTTTAATTTAAAATTCATTCAGAATAATTTGTAAACTATTTGGGCATTTCCGCGATAGATTTGCCGTAACTCATTTTCTGAGGATCCATCTAATAATTCATCCAACGTATTCACCCATTTTTGATAACTTGCCGCCTGCGTTACTACCGGCCAATCTCCTCCGAACAGAATTTTTTCGAAACCAAAACATTCAACAACATGATCGAAATAGGGTTTCAAATCATCCAAATTCCAGTTGTCAAAATCGGCTTCGGTAACCAAGCCCGATATTTTGCAATGCACATTATCCAACTCAGACAACTCCTTCAACTGCTTTTCCCAGGGATCAAACAATTGGTTTTTGATGGCTGGTTTCCCTATATGATCTAAAATGAAATGTACATTCGGACATTGCTTTACCAGTTCAATCGTATTTTGCATTTCCGAGTGAGAAATACAGATATCGAAGCTCAAATTGTAATCAGCGAGTAATTTCACTCCCTGAATAAAATCGGGGTTGAGGCAAAATGCAGGATCTGGTTCGAATTGAATAATGCGGCGGATTCCTTTTATTAACTGATTTTCGGAATAGCGGTCTAAAACCGCTTTTGCAGCCATCCCTCTTTCTAAAGGTGCCCACGGAACAATTCCCTGGATACGAGCATCCGTTTTGGCTTGTTCTGTTATCCAGGCCGCTTCCTTTTCACAATGTGAAAATTCGCATTCACATTGTACAAACACCATTTTCTCAACAGAAAGATCCTTCGTAGCTTCGGCATAATCATTTAGTAAATGAGGCTGATTGAGCAATGGCACATCATCCAGCCAGGGGTACCTCAAAAAATCGGGATTCCATAAATGCAAATGCGTATCAATTACCGGAAAAGATGGCATAATATCTTGCTTTAGATTCGACTATAAACTTCCAGCAAATGACGAATTTTCGCCAAGACCTTCGCCACCCATTGTAAGGTATCCACCATCAATGAAAAGATCAGCTCCCGTAATGAAACTGGCTTCATCACTCAATAAAAATGTAATGGGACCAGAGCATTCTTCAACGCTTCCCAATCGGCGTGACAAATGGAATTTTCCCCAAACTGGCTCCCATTTATCCCGGCCACCAATAGCGGCTTTCTCCACTTCCTTTGTCCAAATCCAGGCGGGGCTGACTGCATTTACGCGAATTAATGGAGCCAAGTCCATTGCCATGCAGCGAGTGAGTTGGCTCACCGCACCTTTAGCAGAATTGTATGTCCAACGACTAGGTTGAGCAATATGTGCAGAAATACTCGAAACATTGACAATAGCGCCTCCTTTCGCTTTCTGCATGTGTGGCGCTGCATATTGTGCCATCGTTCCGTAAGCAACGGGGCCGGCGTGCATCACCCGATCCCAGTCCTTCCGGGTAACATCCACTCCTTTCGAAACAAATGAAAAAGCGTTGTTCACCAGCAGACTCAACGAGCCCCATTTTTCAACAGCGGCATCAACAAGTTGCTTACAAAAATCTTCATTTGCCATGTCGCCTTGCAAGAATTGCACCGAAAAGCCCTGTTCTTTGAATTCTCTTTCAGTTTCGAATCCGCTTTCGCTTAAGCCAGAGAAAGTTACCGAGGCACCTTCTTCGCAAAGCCTTTTTACACATGCGCGACCAATACCGGATGAACCTCCGGTAACAATGGCTACTTTACCTTTTATTCCTTTCATATTTCAAATTTAAATCAATAATAAATTGATAATTATTACAAAATGACGACATGAAGGCAAGCGATTGGTTTTTTATTAATCTGTAAATCAGAGAGCAATAGAGCTCTGTATCAAACGGGTGATTGGAAGTATTTAATTCCGGTTCAAACACATGCTCTCAGTTTTGTATTTCTATACATTTGGTCATCTACCACTCGAACAAACAAACTTTTCAAGCTGGTAATTTGCTGAGTTGATAAACCTTCCTTTTTTTAAAAAAAATCGAAGACTTTCTTCAGGTGATTAACAGCATAGTCAACAGCGAGTCTATTCGTTCTTTTATCTTCTATTTGATGTTTAAATTCAACTAAAAATGTTGGAAACAATGTAGCTAAGAGATATGGAATGACAGTATTCCGTATTTCTTTTTTATCAGCTTATGATTTCAAAACAAATCCTTATTTTGTATAGGAAATCCAAACTTTGTAGTTGTCTCCGGTTTTAATATTACCGATCGCATAATACGGAACTGCTGTAAATGTGACTTTCTCTCCATTTGCATCAACAGCCTCTCCTTTTACCACATTTACCCCTTGCAATAATTCGGGTTTAAACTCAGCATTAAGACTCGCATTAGTGTCAATTTTGATCTCATCCAGATTTTCATTGGCATTACCTTCCAAACAATATACAATCGGGCCGGCAGCAACAGCAACCAATCCATTTAAATCCTTCACTTCTTCGTTTGCATACACAAAGCGCGGCTGCATCGGTAAATCCAACTCCACTTTATCATTAGCTTTCCAGTTTCGGTCGATAGCTATGTAGCCATCAAAAGGCTCCACTTTTACAGCTTGCCCATTGATGCTCAATTTCACTTTCTGAACGATATTTGACTGGTATAAGCCGAACGGATTTTCAGTTCCCAATGCCCATCCGGGAATCCGCAATTTCAAAGCAAATTTGCCCGAAGATTCAGGATTTACAGTGAAAGCTATCTTCCCTTCCCAAGGATAACTGGTTTCCTGAGTAAGTTTTACGTTATTCTCTTTTAGCTTGATCTCCGCTTCGCTTCCCACAAATAAGTTGACAATGATTTCGTCCGAGTCTGCAGAATAAATAAAATCAGGAATAGAAGAAATCATCTTCAAAAACATGGGCGGACAACAAGGACATCCGTGCCAAGTCCAGCGATGGTGACTGTGCGCATTCAGCGGATTTTGATAGGTATAAAGATCACCAGACAACGAAATTCCTGTTAAAACACTGTTATATAAAACTCGCTCCAGTTCGTCGATATATTCACCTTGCTCAAAAATCTCATTCATCCGCTGACTAAAAAATCCAGCACCAACAGCCGCGCAAGTCTCCAGGTAAGCATCATTAGGCAAATAATAATCGGGACCGAATTTTTCATCGTGTGCAATCGCTCCAACACCTCCGGAAATAAACATTCGTTTTCCAACCATATTGTCCCACAGATTGGACACTGATTTGATGTATTTTGGATCGTCACTTTCTTCGGCAATGGCAGCAGCGCCAGTTGCAAAAAGTGTTGCGCGAACGGCGTGTCCTTCTATAGTTTGCTGTTGAAATAAAGGGATTGAATCCTGTGCATAAGCTCCATAATTAATCCGCGAATACTCTGTTGAATCCGAATCGGCATAAATAACTGACGGAGGAAAGCCATCGCTATGTCCTTTGCCTTCAATCCAAAACTGTCCCAAATCATAATAATCCTTCTCATTTACAAGAATATCCAGTTTACTTTTCAAATCAGGATTATTCTTAAAAAGCCAGTACATTTTCATAATTCCTTCTTCCGGCCCTGAGTGAGCAGGAACTACATTGTGCCTGGGAGCAGGCCCCATATAACTTGACATATAGTTAGCCAACTTTACAGCAACGCCTAGCAACTTTGTTTTGCCAGTAGCCTCATAATAATGCACGGCGGCTTCGAATAACATTCCGGCGTTGTACACATCATGTTGCCAGCGAAGGAATCCGCCATTTTCGCCCCAACGGTGTTCCGGTTCCACCAGTTGTGTGTACGTATTGATGTATCCATCAGGATCAGATTGTTGAGCAGCCGCAATTCGATCGATGTAGCCGTCAATTCGATTTTCGAAAGTTGCATCCGGATAATGCGCCAGTAAATCGGCTGCACCCCGTATTGATTCGTAAACCAGACCATCATACCAAGGCGGTCCATCGTGAACACCGATTCCCCGCTTTCCTTCTGCAACCTGATCAAAATTTAAAAAAGCATCCCGCGTCCGACCAAGCCTTTTTTCATCGTCTTTCAATTCATCGTTGTAAGGATCATATTTCCCTTCAAACTTATCAAATACGTCATAGACAGTTGTCTTTCGCCAGGTTTCCATTTTCGGCTGCCAAAAGCTGTCTTCGATTTTCACATTCTTTACTTTGTGCAACGATGCCTCGTCTGACTGGCTATTTTGTCCAAAAGACAGGGGAGATGAAAAACATCCCAGCAAGGCAAGCCATGCAATTCTTCTATTTTTCGTTATTCTTTTCATTATTAGTCTATCTTATACCAAATTTATACACACAAATATGTTTATACGTTTCTCCCGGATTCAGTACGGTTGAAGGAAATTCCGGATGATTTGGGCTGTCTGGAAAGCGCTGGGTTTCGAGCGCTAGAGAGGCGCGGTAATCGTATGTTTTTCCACTTTTCCCAATCATTGAGCCATCAAAGAAATTACCTCCATAAAACTGAATTCCCGGCTCAGTTGTCATTACTTCCATGAATCTTCCAGAGATTGGTTCATAAACCGTCGCCGCTAATTCGAGATCATTGCTATTTTGCCGGTTCAGCACCCAATTGTGATCGTAGCCATGACCAAATTTTAACTGTTGAAAATCAAAATTAACACGCTCACCAATTTCAGTAGACTGTCGAAAATCCATTGGTGTTCCTTCAACGCTTTCAATTTCACCAGTCGGTATTAAAGTGGAATCGACTGGGGTAAAACTATCTGCGTTAATTGTCAGCAAATGATCGTTTATTGTAGAACTTCCTTCTCCACGTAAATTAAAGAAAGAGTGATGAGTGAGATTGACAATTGTTGGCTGATCAGTTGTCGCTTCGTGCGTTACGATGAACTCATTATCATCGGTTAACTGATAGGTCATTTTTACGCTAAGCGTTCCTGGATAACCTTCTTCCCCATCTTTTGACACATAGCTAAATGCAATTTCGTTATCGCTAATTTGCTCGGCATCCCAAACAACCATATCAAATCCATTGAAACCTCCATGCAAACTATTCACACCATTATTGGTTGGTAACTGATAATTTTGACCGTTAAGCTCAAACTTTCCTTGTTCAATGCGGTTTCCATACCTCCCGATGGTTGCACCAAGGAAACGTTCACCCTCGTAATTGACGTATTCATCAATGGTTCGATGTCCTAAAACAACATCATCAAAATTTCGATCTTTATCAGGAATCCAAAGTTCCACCACGCGTGCGCCGAAGTTTGTCACCGACATCTCTAACCCGTTATTATTTTTCAGGAAATACAAATCAGTTTTCTTTCCCTCAACTTCTATCTGAAAATCAGCCCTGTTTGATTTCACATATTCCATCTTCTGGTTTTGGCAAGCCGTCGCAATCGACAGCAATACTATTAGATATTGAGTTTTCATTTTTTATTTTGAAGATTGTTCTACGCTCTCGGAAATCTGGATCATGGTAAACGAGTGCGCTGGAAAACGATACGTAAACTGATTAGCTTTCACGTTGATCGTACTAATTTCTGTTTTCACCAGCTGCTTTTCCATCGAGTTTTCATCTTTTACATCTTTACTGTTTACCACCGCAACAGTTGCTTAGCCTGACAACTGGCCGAACTGACTTAAAATATCGGTAGCAATAGCCTCCTCTTTATACCGGGTTACAACTTTCAGAATGATTTCATTCTCCGCTTTGTTGTATGCCGATGAAACATCTAAATACGGAACATCTTTATTTTCTACCTGGTAAGTTTGGCAGTCAACGTAAGCATCAATCGCCGTTCCGTAGCAGTTATTGGCGAATAATTGCATCGGGTAAAAAATAGTTTGGTAAAATAACCCGTCCTCTGTTGTGAAAATCGGAGCAATAACGTTTACAAGCTGAGCTAGGTTAGCCATTTTTACGATATCGGCATTGCGGACAAATGTGTTTAGGTAACTTGCCACAACAAGCACATCTTCGGGACTATAAATTTCTTCATTCCCCTCATCGCCACGCGCACGATACCAAACATTGTATTCGTCAGAAGCAATGTAAATCGGCTCCTTGCGCCGGGCTTTCGACAGCTCTTCGTGAATAATTCCTTTAGTAATATGACTCGCTTCTTCGGCAAATTGAGTGGCTCCCATGAACTTATAATAATCATTGTCGTGGTTACTAACATAATTGTGCAGCGCAATATAATCAACATGATCAACCAAGTATTCCAGCACGGTGCGGTTCCAGTGAATCCATTCCCCACCATAATCGCTTGATCCGGCTGCCACCAGCTTGATATTATGATCAAGCCATTTCATCAATTTGGCCGTCTCGAGTGCAAATTTGTCATAATCTTCTGCATCTTTATGCCCCACTGGCCAATGGCCATCCATTTCGTTTCCAAGTCCCCAGTATTTTGCATTGAATGGCTCTTTATTCCCGTATTTTATGCGGAGAGCGGAATAGTAGGCTCCTTTGTCAACGTTGCAATATTCCACCCAATTGCGAGCTTCCTCCATGGTTCCGGCACCCAAATTGACACAGAAATAGGGCTCAGTATTCACTTTTCGGCACCAGTCGACATATTCATCGGTACCAAAGCAATTATTCTCACGAAATCCCCAAACCAAGTCAATTCGAGTTGGGCGCTGATCTTTGGGAACAATACCATCATCCCAATGATAGCCAGATACGAAATAACCACCAAGCCAGCGCACAATAGAAATGTTCAGTTCTTTCCTTACCTGAATGACATCTTTACGGTAGCCATCTTCATCAGACAAAGGAGAACCTGGATCATACAATCTACCGTAAATACAGTGTCCGAGATGCTCGACAAAGTTGCCATAAATCAGGCTGTCAATCTCACCGATTTGTCGTTCAATATCCAGCTTAATCCGGGCACGACCGTTAGTTTGAGCATTCGTAAAATTTGGGAAGCAACAAACCGCCAACAACAAAATGGCTAATTTGTACTTATCAATTTTTAAGTTTTTCATTATAAAATATTAGTTGGTTTAAGTTGTTACTCAGAAATCAGTTCTTTTTGAAGTTGCTCTAGAGATTTGTTTTTCGTTTCGGGTAGCACTTTCAATGCAAAAAAGAAATTAAAGATCATTGCCAATGTAAAAAAGCCAAAGACGATCGTTCCACCGTTTTCGAAACCACCAACAATAATTGGAAATATCCACGACAAAATTGCACTCCAAACCCAGTGTGTTAAGCTTCCAAAAACCTGCCCTTTTGAACGAACACTATTCGGAAACACTTCGGAAATAATCACCCAAATTACAGCACCCAACGACGTAGCAAAAGAGGCAATGAAACCCATCAAATAAATCATCATGAAGTAGCCATGAAGCGTTCCAAAATAAAAGTCTTTAGCGACCAAAGCCAGCGAAATAATCATTCCTACCGATCCGATTAGAAGCAATTTCCGGCGACCAACTTTGTCAATAATCATCATGGCAATCATCGTAAAAGTCAGGTTTGTCAATCCAATTAAAATAGATTGCATCAAAGCAGAATCTCTCAGCACTCCGGCAATTTCAAAAATACGGGGCGCATAATATAAAATCGCGTTGATCCCAGATAACTGATTGAAAGTAGCGATAAAGAAAGCCAGCATAATTGGCTTAAAATATTTTCGCTGAAAAAGCCGATCGTTATGATTAGTTGATATTAAAGATTCTTTGATATCTATAATCTCCTGCTTGATATTTCGTTCGCCAATCCGTTCAAAAACCTGCCGTGCTTTTTCTTCCAGATTCTTCTTAATTAACCAGCGGGGGCTTTCCGGAACCGTGCTCAACAAAACACCAAATACCAGAGACGGAGCTGCAAGCACTCCTAACATCCATCGCCAGTCGTTTGGGATTCCACTAATAAAATAGTTCGACAGGTAAGCCGCAACAATTCCAAAAACAATATTAAACTGGAAGAAAGCGACAAAACGTCCGCGCCAATTCGAAGGCGAAATTTCGGCTATGTACATCGGACCTACTACCGACGAAGCGCCCACCGCAATTCCTCCCATAAACCGGAAGAACATAAATGAATACCAATTCACAATCAGAGCGCTCCCTAAAGCCGAAATGAAGTAGAGGTAAGCAATCCACTGCAATGAAATACGTCGCCCGTACTTCTCGGCAGGCTTTCCACAAACCAATGTTCCGATAATGGTTCCGAACAGCGCAATTGCGATGGTAAATCCGTGCCAAAAATTAGTCAGTTGATATACATTTTGAATGGCCTTTTCGGCTCCTGAAATTACGGCAGTGTCAAACCCGAAGAGGAAACCTCCCAAAGAAGCGACAAATGCAACATATAGCATAAATCCTTTAAATGATTTCATAAGTTGATATTTGATTCAGATGGTTAATTAGTCTCTTTTTTTATTCTATAGCATAATCATAGCGTGCAATCACGTGATCCTGGTAAACTTCATCAAGCTCAACAAAGTATCCGCTCCAGCCCCAAACTCGCACAATCAGATTTCGATATTGATCCGGATTCTTCTTGGCATCAAGCAACTTTTCACGGTTAATCGTGTTCAGTTGTATCTGATGTCCTCCGCTTACGATATAAAATTGCACCAACATCCCCAATTTAGAAACACTTTCCTGATTATTAAAAACAGTTTCATCAAATTCGAGCGTGAGCGGACCTCCGTTAATGGTTTTCTCTAGATTTGGTTTTGTAAACGATTTGATGACCGAAACCGGTCCTTTTTGCTTGATAAAAAGGCTGGGAGAATAATTCGCAGGAATAACTTCTCCCGCAGAACGTCCGTCGGGCGTGGCTCCCAATCCGAATGAGTGATTGATATAAAACAAAGCGGTTCCTGTTCCGGCACGATAAATGCCGTCGCGTTCATTTCGCTTATTGTCCAGAGCTTTGTCAAAAGAAGTCAATAGATCTGATGCGATGAAATCTACATAATCTTCATCTTGTCCCATTTTGGACGCTCCAAAACGCAATAAATCCTGCAACTCCTGATCTTCTTTAAAATTTTCGTTTAAAGCAGCAATCAATCGATCGTAGCTTACCTTTTTCTCTTCAAAATAGAGTTGCTTTAAAGCTGCCAACGAATCGGCTGCCGTTGCAATTCCGGTTCCATGAATCCCGTAATTATTATAAGTTGTTCCTTCCGAAATATCTTTCGCCCGCTCAATCGTGTTGCTCATTAACAATGAAAGAAAAGGCGACGGCTCCATATAGATGTTTTTGTGTCTATTACACATTTCATCAATTCGTCGTTGAATTTCGCTTTCAACAATATCATAGAACTCGTCATACGAATTACACAGATCGAGTCGCTGAACAGAAGTTAGCACACAGTCAGCCAGCGATAATGCATCAATATTTGGAATATCCATGCCCAGCTTCGGAATAATAAATTCCCAACAAGCTGCCACGGCATAATCACAAGCGTCTTCGTGAGAATATCCTTTACGAACAAGCCCGGGGATAACCACATCATCATTACTATATTGAGGAAATCCTAAACCAATTTTAGTAAGTTCCGATCCTTTTTCGAAAATCTCTAATGGTGTTTTATTACTGACACGAATATTGATTTTGGGATCAATCAAATTGAGTTCGTAACTGGCTTTCAAACACAGTTCTGAAAGCTCGTTAAATTGATCTTCGCCATATGCATTTATGCCGCCAAGCACCATACTTTGTCCATTATCTCCTTGTTGAATTCCCGGGTATAAATCGCTGTCCTTATTACATGATAAAAAGAATTCTTCGAGCAATTCAAAAGCTTCTTCTTTCGATAATACACCTCTTTCGATATCGTTTTGGTAGTAAGGCAACAGGTATTGGTCGAAGCGCCCGAAAGTATTGTGATAATTATCCGACTCCCACAAAGTAAAATGCAAAATGCGCAGTAACTGCAATGCTTCATGAAACGTTTTAGCGCCATCAGTTTTTATCGATTGAAGAAGCTTGCTCGTTTCAGTTTCACCACACGATGCAGCGAAATCTGCATAAACGCCAATAAATTTCTGAACCGACTCAATGCTTTTGTATACCGCATTCAGAAACATTATCTCACGATCAGAAAGTTCCGAATCTTTGAGTCTTTCTTCAATTTCAATTTTCCTTTCCGAAAAACCACTTCGGATGGTATCTTCATAATTTGGACAAACATTTGAAATAGTTCCTCGCTCATGGATGAAATGCTCTTCGGAAATTTCAGCCCATTCTTCCTTTGTATAAATAGGCGGAATAGCAGAAATGGTGCGGGTGAATACAATTTTTTCGCCGGGTAAAATTATCGGGTTTTCATTTTCCAGCAGTAGAGAAAGCCGCTCTTGCGAACGCTCGATATCAGTCATTCCTTTTTTTGAAAAAAGTTGATTCATATCAACCAACCCCAGCATTTCTGCTGAACGTCTGAATTCATGATGCTTTTTCTCAAAAATATAGTTTCGTAAGTTGCTTATTCGTTGATTCATTGTATGATGGTTTTTATATCATTTTCTTCAAAAACATTGAATATGTTAGGCGCTTGTGCACAATTAAAAGAAGGCTCGAAGGTTTCACCAATCATTTTATATTTGGCGCCCGCAGTTTGATGATAAGGGAGCAATTCAACACGTACCAGTGACTCCGCATTTTTTATCAAGTTTACAACCTTCAACATATTCTCTTGCGTATCATTGACGCCGGGAATCAGCGGAATACGCACAATAAACTCCCTCCCTGTTTCAATCAGATATTCGAGATTTTTCAAAATAAGTTTGTTACTCACTCCGGTGTATTTCTTGTGCATTTGCTCGTCGGTATGTTTAATATCAAACAAGACCAAATCGACCATTGAAATAATTTCCCGGAACTTCAAGGGAGAAGCATAGCCACTGGTTTCAATCGCACGATGAATATCCTGAACCTGATTTAAAAAGTCGATCACAAAATCAGACTGAGCAGTTGGTTCACCGCCGGTAAGCGTTACTCCACCTCCATTTAATTCAAAGAGATCTTTGTTCTTCAATACGATTTTTGCCATTTCGGTAGAACGAATCCGCTCACCACACACCAATGTTTTACCGTTTTGGGTCATCAATTGTGGTTTGAATGAAATTCCTTCCGGATTGTGACACCACTCACATTTCAACGGACATCCTTTCAGAAATACCGTCGTACGAATTCCCGGCCCGTCGTGAATGGCAAATTCTTCAATACTGAATATGACTCCTTCTTTCATTCCTCTTATTTTATCACCTGTAAAAATAATAATATATTTCTTACCGGTACGAACTGGTATGACTATATTTTTATTTTCTAAAACATGTTTTTAGCAGAGTCCTCCTGAACATGTATCTTCTAATCAATTGCAGTATAAGCAGGTGCCATTCTATTCTCATTCGACTGATCTTCTTTCTTTAAAATCCACTTACCAACAACCAGGTAATCCATTCCTGTGCTCATAAAACAGGCATAAGCATCTGCAAGAGTGCAAACAATGGGCTCGCCGCGAACATTAAAGCTTGTATTAAGCAACACACCGCAACCTGTTTTCTTTTTAAAGGCACTCAACAACTGATAGAACAAGGGGTTTTCATTACTATTTACGGTCTGAATTCTGGCACTATAGTCGACATGCGTAACTGCTTGTAAAAAAGATCGCGGATGATAAAGCTTTTCCTGAAGAGAAAAGGAATTGTAGTTTTCGGGGAGTTTCGATCGATAAGCCGATATTATTTTCGCAACCAACAACATATAAGGCGACGGTACATTTAAATCAAAATATTCAGATGCCTCTTCTTCCAAAACACTTGGCGCAAAAGGCCGAAATCCTTCCCTAAACTTAATTTTCAAATTGACACGTTTTTGCATTTCAGGATTACGTGGATCAGCCAGAATTGAACGATTCCCCAGAGCCCTTGGACCAAATTCCATTCGCCCCTGGAACCATCCTACAACCGAACCTTCATTCAGCAAATTTGCAACTTGCTCACACAGTTGAGAATAGGATAAACGCTTTCCTTTTGCTCCTGCTTTTTGCATCCAGCTTTTAATCTCCTTTTCCGAGAAAGAAGGCCCCAAGTAACTTCCGCACATTTTGTCGCGAGAGCTCTCGTTCCGCTTCTCGCCAAGAAAAATATGGCAGCATGCCAATGCGGCACCAACTGCTCCACCAGCATCGCCAGCAGCCGGAGGAATAAAAATTTTCTGATATAATTGAGTTTTCAATATTTTGCCATTTGCCACACAATTTAATGCTACGCCTCCTGCCAATACCAGATTTTCAGAGTTTGTCAGTTTTTGGGCAGTGCAGGCAAGTTTTAAAATGATTTCTTCAGTAACCGCCTGTATGGCATAAGCTAAATTCATATAAGACTGAGAAATTTCGCTTTCCGGTGTTCTTGGAGGAATGCCAAACAAGGATTGCCATTTCCTGTTATTCGTCATTTTTAAGCCAGTGCCGAATTCAAAATACGCCATATTCAACAGAAAAGAACCATCTTCGCGAATATCAACCAATTCATTCTTAATAAGAGAGATGTAACGTTTCGTCTGCTCTGAATTTGTTCCGTAAGGAGCCAGCCCCATCAACTTGAACTCGCCACTATTGACTTGAAATCCACAGAAATAAGTAAACGCGGAATAAAGTAATCCCAATGAATGCGGAAACTTCAGCTCTCGTAATAAGGTAATTTTTTCACCATCTCCTTTGCTAATCGTCGTTGTTGCCCATTCGCCAACCCCGTCAATGGTTAAAATTGCGGCCTCACGATAAGACGAAGTAAAAAATGCACTGGCAGCGTGTGAGAGATGGTGCTCCGGAAAGAGCAGCCTTGCCTGAATTCCCAGCTTCGATAGCTTTTTATTTAGTAAATGCTTGGTAAATATCTTTTCTTTAATCCACACCGGCATTGATTTCAGGAAACTTTGAATTCCTCTTGGAGCAAACGCATGATAAGTTTCCAGCAAACGCTCAAATTTAATAAATGGCTTTTCGTAAAATGCTACGTAATCAACGTCTGATCCCTGCAATCCTGCCTCATCTAAAACATAGGATATTGCTTTTTCAGGAAATGAAGCATCGTGCTTTTTTCGGGTGAAACGTTCTTCCTGGGCTGCCGCAACAATTTCGCCATCAATCAGCAAGACAGCTGCGCTGTCGTGATAATAAGCTGAAATTCCGAGAATCACTTTCATGCAGATAAAAGCTAGAAGATGGAATAAATAAATGGGGCCAAAGCTGTTCCCTGCGAGAATACTACAATCAAAGACATCAGGAGAAGGATCATCACTAACGGTATTAACCAGTATTTTTTTCTAGAAACAAGAAATTCAAAAAATTCTTTCAGAAATGCCATAGCAATTAAATTTATTAGTTAATACTGTTTCTCCATGTCTGATGATTTGTAGGTTTTTGAATATTGATCAAAAACACTGTTTTCAGCCTTTTTGAACTGGCGTAATCGCATGGTATCGTCACCTAAAAATCTTCGAATAACACCAACAGGTGTAACAATCAGGTAAAAAACAAGCAGTAAAAGCAATGCTGTCATTACCCGATTCAAGCATTCAGCCAAGTGATGCCATGCCCAGGTAAATGGTATGAAAACTTTTGGAAGTACCAACGCCATCAACAAAACCAGCAGTATAAAACGCGTTAAATCCAGCTTCCACCCCAAAGAGAAAATTGCAAGCACAAGGGCAACTACAATTCCAAATTCAATATTTTTTTGTTTACTGATCATAGGCCAATTGTTTCAAATAATATTTTGCTTTTTCAGCTTCTCCCAGGCGCTGGCATAAAGAAGCGGCTTGTTTTAGAAAAACAGTTTCGTGCGGCAATTCCAAACACATTTGCTCGACAATACGCAAAGCATTCTCATAATCTCGCTTGCGGATATAATGATTGTTGAGCATCTGCATAGCCTCTCCCCAATTCAATTTTTGAAAGAAAAACAATATAGCCATTTCGTATTCAAAATTGGTTTGATCGTACACTGGCTTCTCTGGTTGTTCGTTGAAAGGCCATTGCTGTTTCAATTTCCAAACCACTAATTCTCCGTAAATTGAATCGAAGGCCGTTGCCGGATAATCTTTCGAAAGATCTATATTTAGCTTTTCTGATTCCGTATTTGAAAACGCTGCGAAGTTTTTGACCAAAGCGTCATAAAAAGCATCTGCCAATAACTTTTGACCTTTCAGGTTAGGATGAACATGTTCTAACATCAATGCATTCCCAATAATCTCATGGGCAGAATTGACCTCCAATCTCTCTTTTGTTTTCACCAGAAAAATGCCGTCCATTTTTACAGTATAACCTTCAATAATCTCGTTAAACTCATCAGGAGCACGGAAACGCAAAGCGTCATATTCCTTCGCAAGAAAGAAATGCTTTTTTGATTCCTTGAATGCCAACTGCTCAAAAGATTTCTGTGCCAAACGATACTCGTCGTTCGCATCATACTGAGACAAAACATGCTCTTCTTGCAAAGGCTTTTGTCCTCGATGATTACTAGCAAGCGTGCCAATAAATACAGGAATACCATTTTTACTAAAAAGACGAAGCATACTTCCTAAATTATATTGGAATTGCTTTACCCCAGATTTATACGATTCCGATTGATAAGGAATTTCCTGACGAGCTGCCATCCGCTCCAGGAGCGTTCTGTTCTTATCAACTAAAGTAGGATTTGCTGAATGGAATTTCGCAGCCAGTTGATCAAGTACCTGCACCAATTTTAACTGACGAAGAACAAGCAACGTCCGAACCCAACGAGGACTGCTTCCCAACCAACTCGATGAAGCGACACCGAGCGCTCCGTAATATTCATTATGTCCTGCATAAATCAAAATGCCATCAGGTTGATCGTTGATAAGCTGCTTCGAAAAATCGTACAACGTATAAGAATTAATAGCCGTTAACGAGAGGTTGATGATTTCAATATTCTTATCAGGAAACTGAAATTGAAGTTTATATTTCAACATGCGGGCGAACGAGCCATTATGCATATAAGGAAAACCTAAGGCAGATGAACCCCCCAACACAAAAAAACGTAATGTGTTTTTAGGCTTTCTCCGATAAAAAACATCTTGATTCCCGATCGTTGCATTTTGATTTATTGTGAAATATTTTTGAGAAATATCCCGATTCATCACCAAAAACCGATCATCTTCGGCCTCAATAAATAGGCGGTTATCATATCCAAAATCCACCAAGCGTAAAACAACTTCAACAAGTAGTAATAGAAAAAATGGTAATGCGATTACAATTAATCTATAAGTTCGTTGCCTTTTCATACACTTTTCAAACAAAAGAAAAACAGAGCAACTTACCGGCACAGAAAATTCTGAATCATTTTCTGCACCAGTAAGTGTTCTAAAAATGAGAATATCTATTTTTGATCACTAATTTGAAACGTAATCCGGGTTCTGCGTTAGCATTGGATTGGAAGTCAACACACTTTCCGGAATTGGGAATACTTTTCGATGCGCACCCTGAGGTTCGTGAGAAAGCCAGCTTTTAGTTGTATAAACACCAAACCGGATCATATCTCTGCGGCGGTGCATTTCCCAAGCAAATTCCCATCCAAGTTCGTCAAGCATACGACCAAACTCAACCGGATCGGTATTTCCTTCTCTTACAATCTGGTAATCTTCAACAAAACCATAATGATAGGAAGTATTTTCAGCAAGCTCCTCGTCGGTTACTTCGGCTAATTCAGGATGATCCTTGAAATTACGTTCGCGAACCGTGGTTACCAAAGCGCCTGCGCCCGGTTCTCCCATTCTTAATAAGCATTCGGCTTTCATTAGCAACACTTCGGAATAACGAAACAAAGGGAAATCGGTATCCGAGACCCAGGGAGTCCCTGGCAGAATTTCATATTTATTCATCCGATAACCATCGGTTTCGTTGGTGTAGTTTCCACTTTTCACTTCTTTCTGAAAACTGAGCGGTTCACCTTTCATATCATAAGTACAAAGCAGCAAGGTGCCGTCAGAAGCATACTGTTCACCCATCAACCAGGTATCTTCCAATCGAGTATCATTTTCATTATACGTATTAATGAATTGAGTTATTCCCATGGAAGAACCGCTTCCCCATGGTGTTGCTTCCAATTCGAATTTCTTCTGAAGCTGTCCGTGCCACGAAAACATGTGAATGAAATTTCCCGATGCCAGCGTTTTATCATAAGGAATAGTAAACAAGATTTCCTTTGAATTCTCCGTTCCTGTTGCAAGAAAATTAGCTTTATAATTAGGAGAAAGTTCACACTTCTGACTATTGATAATATCGTCACACAGAGAAATACAGTCCCCCCAGTGACTTTCACCAACATAAACTTCTGCGTTTAAATAGACGTTGGCCAAAAGCGTCTTTGCCGCCCATTTATTCAACCGGCCATACATTACTCCTCCCTGTACTTCGCTCAAACTGGAAATTACCTCATTGAGTTCGCTCACAACAAAATCGTAAATATCTTTTCGTGGGCTTTTCTCAGGCAAATCAAAAGTTGGTTCTTTCAAAAGCGGTGCATCTCCAAAGTTATCACAGATTAACCAATAATAGTAGGCTCTAACTGCTCTCAATTCAGCAACACCTGCTTGCTTTTCTTCTTCTGAAGCCGCCGGAAGTTTTCCGGAATCGATCCATGAGAGGACCGTATTGCATAAAACAACTCCTTTGTAAAAACTATTCCAGGTGTTCAATACATGAATTTGTTCCGACGTCCATCTATGGTAGTGTAACATCCGGTAGATCCCGCCATCATCCCAACCTGAAGAATTCGGAGGGTTAACAATTTCATCAGAACTCATCTCTTGGGTTGCCCAGAAATCCTGATGTCCAACAAATCTAAAATAGCTGTACACACTGGCAACAGTAGGTGCAAAATCATTAGAAGTATAATTATAGCTTTGCTCTGTCACCAACGAATAAACATTTTCATCCAGATCGTTGCTACAACTGACAGCAATCCCGACAAAACACAAAATGCTTAATAATTTTATATAGGTCTTCATATTCTTTCGTTTTAAAATTTAACTGACACCCCAAAAGTATAGCTCCTTGCCGCAGGATAACGGCTCTTATCATCCACACCCGGAGTTAATCCACTAATCCCCACTTCTGGATCAATTCCGGAATAGCCGGTAATGGTAGCCAGATTAGAAACGATCCCGTACACTCTGAGACATTTTACCCAGGTATTGAAGTTAAATGTATAACCCAACGTCACATTATCGACTTTCCAATAGTCACCTTTTTCAACGTAGTAGCTAACATATTGAAGCCCCTGATCGTCAGCCAGTGGTACTTTTCCATAAACTTTGTCGTAAGAAGTTTCAAGAATATTACCACGAGTAAGCATAATTGGAGCGCCAAATTGCAAACGGGAAACGTTCAAAATATCAAAATCAAACGCTCCGCGCATCGCAATACCTAAGTCGAAGTTTTTATACCGGAAACTGTTATTCCAATTGAGATAATGTTTTGGCAAACCGTTTCCTATGATCTTTTTGTCTTCGGGAACTTGCTCTGCAATTGGTTTAGGCTCGCCGTTGGCTCCTTCAATAATCCAATATCCATCGTCGTCAATATCAACTGTTTTGTAGCCGTAGAAATTTCCGATAGGCTCTCCTACCTGAATCCGGTGAGATGCCATTTGCATTGGCTCAGGTAACCATCCTTGGTCTGAATAGTCATTAGAAGCATATTGGTCGCTCGACAAAGACATCAATTCACTTTGATTGGTTGAATAGTTGATTGATGTTTGCCATTGTATATCTCCTTTCTGAATTGGAGTTGCGGTTAAAGAAATCTCGACACCACGGTTGCGAATCGAACCTCCATTAGCTGTCATGTTTGAATACAAATAAGGAGGAAGAGGAACCTGATAATTCCAGAGTAAATCATCGGTTGTGCGATTATAATAATCGATTGTTCCGGTTAATTTATCACTGAAAAAGCCAAAATCAACTCCGATATTCGTCTCTTTCTTGCGCTCCCATCTCAAATTTGGATTTGCGTTCGAAGCTGGCCTTGTTGTCTTAATAAACTGTCCTCCATAATATACGTACGTACCAAAATCTAATGTATTTAGAGACATATAAGGTTCACCTGGTTCTGTTCCTGTAATTCCATAACCAGCGCGCAACTTCAACTCGCTCAAAAAGGAAACATCTTCCATAAAGCCTTCATCCTTCAAATTCCATGCTCCTGAAACCGAGGGAAATGTACCCCATTTATGGTTTGCACCAAATTTGGATGAACCTTCGTAACGCACACTCGCCGCCAGCATATATTTCCCTTTGTAGCTGTAGTTAAAACGCCCAAAGTAACCGATCAGCTTATTTTCCTTTTGTTCCGAAAACTCATTGGCACGCCCGTCTCGTAGAGCTTGCCCGTTTCCCATTCCGTTGTACAAATAATCATCTGATGGAAAATTGAAATTTTGCATCCAATATAATTGCCAGTTAGTTCGCATCCAGCTATAGCCGCCTAAAAGGGTAAACGAATGATTTTCCTTCAGCATCTTCTTCCAGGAAACAGTCAATTCCGACAGATCATCAACTTTTCTTTTAGTTCCTCTCGAAGCAAACCCTGTGCGACCATTTTTGTAGGAGGCGATATGCTTCGAAGTTTCGTAATAACCACGGGCCTGATTGTAGGTATTGGAGGAGACAAGATATTTTATATCCAAGCCAGGAATTGGGGTATACGTTGCCGCAGCAAACATTCGTAAAGTAGTTCCCTGATTTAAGCCTTCTACTTCTTCAAGCAAAGCAACCGGGTTCAAATAATCGGTTTTTGACGGACTTTCAGACCAGTTCCCATTTTCATCCTTAATTGGAGTTGTTGGATTATAGGTGATTGCATTTCGATAAACTTCCCGGTTATAACCGTTATCATCGTCTGAACCTGCAAAGTACTCTTGGTTATATCCGCTAAGGCTGGCATTTACCTTTAATTTATTCTCGAACATACGGTGAGTAACTTCAACTCTAGGATAGATCATTTCGTTCTTTGTACGTTTGATAAGTCCCTCAATGCCGCGATACTCAAAACTGGCAACGTAATTGGTTGTCTTTGTTCCACCTCGCAAACTCACATTGTAAATTTGTGTGAGAGGAGTTTGCATAACCTCGTCCAGCCAATCTACACTTGCGCCATCGTCTTGTGCTCCCGTTTTTCCCTGAGCAACTAGCTCCCGGTATCCATCTGCGCTAAAGAAAGGAAGTTTTCTTGTAATTTGCTGAGTGGCTATATAAGCATTAACATCCAATTCTGTTGGCATTTCACCTTTGGCATTTCGAGTTGTAATCAGGATTACCCCATTTGTTCCCCTGGTTCCATAAATTGCAGCTGCCGAACCGTCTTTCAAAACATCAATCTGCTCAATGTCGTCAGGAGAAACGGAATTTAAATCACCGGGAATCCCGTCAATCAATACCAACGGTGTTGCATTTGATATTAAGGTTGATACTCCCCGTAACGAAATTTGAGAATTTGATACCGGATTAGCATCTGGTGTTATAATACTCAAACCAGCCACTTGTCCCTTCACTAATTGCGCAGCATCAGCAGTTGGCGCTTTTATAAAGTCTTCCGACTTAACGCTCGAAATTGCACTTGCTACTTCTCCCTTTTTCTGGGTTCCATAACCAACCACCACAACTTCACCCAGATTTTTGGTATCTTCCACTAATCGGACATTAATTGTTGATTGCCCATCAAGAGGTATTTCCTGTGTCAAATAACCAATATAGGACACTTGTAAGACAGCGTCTTCCGCTACTCCCAATGTATAATGTCCGTTAAAATCAGTTATTGTACCATTCGTTGTTCCTTTTTCAATGATATTTGCACCGATAATTGGTTGCCCTGCTTCATCCGAAACAATTCCTGCAATTTTGCTAGTTGCCTGAACGCTCTTTAATATAGCATTGTCATTATTAAGATTATTGTTTGCCCGTCCATAGAAAACAGTAGATAAACTAATTACTAGAAATAGAATTAATTTTACAAACTTTTTATTTTGTTTTATTTCAAATGGAAAAATGCAGAATCTTTTCACACAAATTTGTTTCATCATTTGTTTTTTTAGTTAAGATTAAGAAAGGAAAGTCATCCTACCATCATTTAATAATAGTAGCTATTATCTCTTGCATTTATTTAATTTCATTCATTGGCAGTGTAATTTTCGATTCATAAACTTTTACAGATTTACCGAAAGTATACTTACAGGTTTCATTACTTTTTTCTCGCAAGTGCACAGATGAAGAGTTCATCTAGTGATACAAATATAAAACAAACTGGTATGAACTGGTGTGTATTGCCGGTATTTATAGAATGTTTAAAAACACATACCAGTTCATACCAGCTCATTTAGAATAAATGTACTACCTTTGCATAAAACATTTTGAAAAATGAAAGGCAATCAATCAAAATATAAATTAATCGTCAATCATGTCGTTGATGGAATTTCAAATGGGAAATATAAAAATGGTGATTGGATTCCATCAATTAATGAGTTCATTAAGACTTATAAGTTATCGAGAGATACTGTGTTTGCAGGATTAACCGAACTAAAATCAAAAGGTATTATTGACTCTAATCCGGGAGTAGGTTATTTCATAATAAGTACCCGTGTTGCCCAAGACCAGAAAATTTTCTTATTGTTTAACGAATTCACCGCTTTTAAAGAAGATTTGTATAATTCGTTCATCGAATCGGTCGGAAAAAATGTTAGCGTCGATTTATATTTTCACAACTACAACCGCAAAGTGTTTGACACTTTAATTAATGAAGCCAACGGAAAATATACGAGTTACATTATCATGTCCGGGAAGTTTGAAGGCATCGATACAACTTTAGAAAAACTCAACGGAAAAGTGTACCTTCTCGATCATTTTCATCCTGCCCTGAAAGGGAAATATGCTTCCGTTTTCCAGAATTTTGAAAAAGATACCTACGAAGCACTAGTCTTTGGAAAAGAACACCTTGAGAAGTACCGAAAAATAATCATGGTCCAAAAAGATGAAAAAGAACCTTACGAAAGATATTTTGGATTGAAAAAGTTCTGTGAGGAATTTGGTTATCAACACGATTACATAGATACTACAAAGAACCGAAAAATTGAAAAAGGCGAACTATACATTACCGTTAATGACCGCGATATAGTATCGTTGATAAAGCAGGCAGAGTTACAAAAACTGACTCTCGGAAAAGATTTTGGAGTCATTTCATACAACGATACGCCTTTAAAAGAAGTTTTGCTCGGAGGAATAACAACACTTTCGACCGACTTTAACACGATGGGAAAATCGATCTCGAAACTTCTGAGAACAAAAAACATGGAAACCATCGAAAACCCCTGGAAACTTACTGTTCGAAATTCGCTGTAAACTACTTCTACTTTAACACATTTATTGTTTTGAATACCAGCAGTCTATATCTCGTTGTCTTCGAATATGGCGTTGCTTTAGTTTTTCCAGCATCATCTCATCGGGCATTTGGCGATAAAACTTAAAGACCATAAAGTCCATGATATCCCTTGCCGAAAGCAATGGGGTTTCCTGTTGGTTCAACAGTTTTTCTTGCAGTATAAAACCGCCCACAAGCATATTCAGGGCTATCTGGTGGTGCCACGGTTTCCATTTGCCGGTTTGAAACTGGTCCATGCCAACGATTTGTTTTTGTTCCTTGAAACTGTGTTCAATAAAAAACCGCTGTGCCTGCATGTAGGCCAATGCCTGCTCAGTGTATTGGACAAGGCCGGCATTGGTGAAGGAGTATTTGATTTCCACCCCTTCCTTTGTTTTTCGTTTAGAAACCACCAGCAGTCGTTTTTCAACAGCATTGGTGGCCTTGTCCTAAATGTAAACCGTACGGAAATGGAAAAGCCCTTTGAGCTTACCTTTTGCCGATTCCCGTATATCCAGCTTCTTTCAATCCTTGGGGGAAAGTGCCGCCACATAATCGTTGGCATTAATTGTCTGGGTGCTGGCTCTTACCCTTTTGGGGACAGGTCCCTGCTTGCTTTTGCCTATTGTTGAATGGCAGTTGAATGAAAATCTTTTACCAAATAACTCAGGATGGTAGAACAACTTGATATAACCAGGCATTTCTAATGATTTGATTAACAACTAGTCATATTATAGATTAAAATCAAAATTCATCCGCTTTATACATCCGCATACTGTTCATTAACTTAAAAAGAAGGAGGCACCCTGTCTCCTTCTTTTCAATAAAACAGGCACTATTATCAACTTAATCATCAATATCATTGATTCTTTTCGATAAATTTTAAATATTGGGCTTGTGAATAAAATTTTATTTCTGTGCGCTTGTGTCTTGACTGTAGCTTTTTATCCTGTATCTGTATCAAAACGGAACCCGGAGAACAAACTGCTGACCGATTCTATCTTTTTGAATGAAACGATAAATTTTACCGAATACCGGAACTTATCGCCTGAATGGGATAGCCGATCCAAAAGAAATTACAGGTTAGGTTACTTTGTTATTCAACATTTACAAAACGTAAGAAATAAAACGGCAGCAAACAACACATTGTGTACAGAAGCTTGATTTCAAGCAAATTTACTTCCTGATTTTGTAAGCCAGGTGGCACCGGTTATCGTAAGAACAAACAGTTATATAAATGAATACAACGATTAAACTTTTTTTTCTTCTTCTGTTGGCAGGAACAAACGCTTTCGGGAAAGGAAACCCGGCAAGAATAGTCGAATCAATTGATTGGAAAACCTTTCTTGCAAAGCATGACCTCATTTGGGAACAAACGCCAACCAATTATTTTAATGCTCCCTTTTTAGGTAATGGCTTATTGGGCACTGTGTTTTATGCCAACGATGAGAATAAGCTAAGGTTTGACATTGGACGAACGGATGTTGTAGAACACCGGAACTCGGAGGCCAGAAGTATCGTGGATAATGGCAGGTTACCAATCGGGCATTTTACATTGGAAACAAACTATGCACTGGAAGCGGCAACTGGACGGCTGGATCTTTTTAATGCCGAAGCTGATTTTTTACTTGGTATGAAAAATAACCATAAAGTTAATCTTCGTGCCATTGTTCTAAAAAACTACGATGCCATTTTAATCGAATATAAAAATGCTGATGAACTTCAATGCAACTGGATGTTTCATCCGGAGGCATCAATTGTTCCCCGAAACCCGAAAGTTGGTACCAGGTATTTAAATCCATCCCCCACCATTTCAGAAATTGACGGAATTAATGTTTGTACCCAAAACCGCGATGCAGGAGGAAGTTACTCAACGGCATGGAAAGTACTGGATGTGGGGAATGGTGTAAAAAGGCTAATTATTTCGGTTGAGGATAGTTACCCTGGAAATGAGGCGCAGGAAAGAGCGCTTGAAAAAATAAAACAGTTAGCCGCAGAAGGAGAAATTGACAAACAAATGGCAGACCACCGGAACGGTTGGAATCAGTATTACAAAAAAAGCTTTATTTCAATCCCGCATGCAAAAATGGAAAGCATGTACTGGATTAATCAATATAAATTCGCATCAATGATGCGCAAAGGCGGACCGCTTTGCGACCTGATGGGCCCCTGGTATAAAACAACCATTTGGCCAGGTATCTGGTTTAATATGAATACCCAAATGTTGTATAGTTCGCTGCATGTCTCAAACCAACTTGAATTGGCTGCTACCCTGCCCGATTACCTGCACAAAAAAATAGATGTATTAATATCAAATGTACCAGAAGACTGGCAGTATAACTCGGCCGGTATTTCGCGCTGTGCAGGACCCGATTTAAACGAAAGCATTTTTACATGGCCTTCTGCAAAGACGCCTGAGCGTTCAAACCTCATCTATTTATGTTATTATTTGTGGGAGTTCTACCGGACTTCGATGGATGAAGACTATCTGAAAAATGAGTTGTTCCCCTTGTTACGAAGGGCCGTAAATACGGTACTGCATGGAATAACTATTGACGAAAATGGAACCGTTCATACACCCGTTGGGCATTGTCCCGAATCGTCAGACGATGCCGATAATAACTACGATTTATCCTCTCTAATGTGGGGTTCCCAAACCCTATTAAAAATAAATGAACAACTTAAACTAAAGGACCCGTTAGCACCAAAATGGCAGGAAGTAGTTGATAACCTACTCCCCTTTCCGGCCGACGAAAATGGGTTCCGGAGTTCTGTAAATAAACCTGTTCCGTTGCTGCACCGCCACTGGTGCCATTTGTTTCAAATTTATCCTTATTACCTTGTGAGTTGGGAGCAGGAAGAAAACAGGGATATTATTCTCAAATCGATACAATACTGGGGTTCTCCGCGAATTCCGAACGCGTGGACACAAGCAACTATCAGTTCCATCTATTCATCAATTAAAAACGGGGAAAAAGCCCTGGAGCATTTAAACCTGGCACTAGGAGTCTGTCGGGCTTTGCAGAGGGCTGGAAAAATTAGTATTTTCAGGCATGAAGAAATTTATAGGAGCAGACCGTGAACAGCGGATGTTAATGCCATATGACCTGGGCGATTGGCTACCGGAAGATCACCTGGCGCGTTTTATCGTAGATATTGTTGACAAGCTGGATTTTAATCACATATACATAAAATACAAAGGGGTAGGTTCTGATGCATATGATCCCCGGATGCTACTGTCCTTACTATTT
>JBKEAN010000149.1:0-27683 GCA_047972415.1 Mangrovibacterium sp. | reverse complement strand
ATATTTCACGCTAGGATGTATCCCGGGAGGTAACGCACAATAAATGAATTTTCAACGGTATTGATGCGGTGGCGCTGGCAACCTGAATCGATTTCCTGTCTATTGAAGCGGGCGGGCATGCTTTTGCGGCCCGCAAGGGAAAATATACCGGATTGAGCGAGGCAACAATTGAAAACGGGCAGTTCCGTTTTTCGATGGAGCTTTCGCTGGCCGTAGGCGTGGTTGGCGGCGTAACCGCTTTGCATCCGATGGCCAGGTTGGCCCTGCAAATTCTGGAGAAACCCTCCGCTGCGGAACTAATGAAGTACCTGGCGGTTGCCGGGCTGGCTTCAAACTGGTCGGCTGTTCGGGCCTTGGTAACAACCGGTATCCAAAAGGGACACATGAAAATGCACCTGAGCAACATGCTGAATAGCCTTCAGGCTAGCGATGAACAAAAAGCGGGCGCGCGCCTTTATTTTGAGAAACGGGAACTAAGCTTTTCGGAGGTGGAACTTTTTCTTAAAAATGATGCAGGAAGCGAGGAAGACTAAAGAAAGTTATTACGCGCATGGCAAGTTGTTGCTCACTGCCGAGTATTTTGTATTGCGTGGTGCCAGGTCGATTGCCTTGCCCTTGCAATATGGCCAGCGCATGGAAGTGGCCGAAGGATACGAGTCCGGCCTGTTGCGCTGGAAGGCCTTCATGCACGACGGATTATGGTTTTCATGCGACTTGTCGCTACCAGATTTCCGCATTGTACGCAGCTCCGATGCCGAGAAGGCAGCCATTTTGCAGGAAGTATTCTTGGCTATTGCCCAACTAAACCCCGCTTTCAATCCCGGCGATTCGCTGGAAGTACATACCCACATCAACTTTAACAAGCAGTGGGGTTTGGGTAGCAGTAGTACCCTGATAGCCAATTTGGCTGCTTGGGCAAAAGTGGATCCATTTACGCTGAATGAATTGACTTTTCACGGCAGTGGTTTCGATATTGCCTGTGCTTCCGCAAAAGGGCCGATTTTTTATACCCGTAAGCAAGCGCCGCAGCCAATCGAACTGAACTATCCGTTTTTGGACAAGCTCTACCTGGTTTACTCGGGAGCTAAAAAAAGCACTCGCAACGAAGTGCGTCGTTTCCAAAAGGAACAGCTGGTGAGTGATGAGCAAATAGAACGCGTTAACCGCTTATCCGGAGCTTTTGCAATGGCTTCAGACTTGCATGAATTTCAGCAACTGATTGAAGAACATGAGGACCTGGTGAGCCAGTTGCTAGGCAGCCCAACGGTGAAGTCGCAGTATTTCACCGATTTCAACGGCTCAGTGAAATCGCTCGGTGCCTGGGGTGGCGATTTCTACCTGATTGCCACGTCAATGGAAAGGAATGATGTACAGTCATATTTCAACAATAAAGGATTGTGCGTGATTTTCCCCTGGCACGAAATGGTACTGAACCCGCATCAATAAGAAACAGCGCTGGAATTTCATTTTAAAACCAAATCATTTCATGACAACCTATACATCCAGTTGGCTTTGCCCTTCAAATATTGCCTTGGT
Source organism: Mangrovibacterium sp. (assembly GCA_047972415.1). Classification (GTDB taxonomy): domain Bacteria; phylum Bacteroidota; class Bacteroidia; order Bacteroidales; family Prolixibacteraceae; genus Mangrovibacterium. Next base: position 26,147 of record JBKEAN010000149.1, on the reverse strand, counting down.
TAAGTACTGGGGAAAACGAGCGGAGCAGTTGCCTATGAACCCATCATTAAGCTTTAGTTTAAAGCAGGCGCGAACGCGGACAAGCATGACGCTGCTTCCGCGAAAAGGGACACGGATCGACTTTTTGTTCGAGGGTGTCGGGTCTCCTTTTGCCGCCCGTATCGAAAAATACCTCGATAGCTTGTCGTTGGATTTACCTTGGATAAACGATTTTTCTTTCCAAATAGAAAGCGAAAACACCTTCCCGCATTCTACAGGAATTGCCTCATCGGCTTCTGCTTTTGGAGCGCTCGCCTTGTGTTTGGGTGATTTGAACCGACAGATGACCGGTGCCCATGCGGATGATGAAAAGTTCTTTCAAGCAGCCTCCCGATTGGCCCGTTTGGGAAGTGGAAGTGCTGCCCGCTCGGTTTACGGCGGTTTTGCCTGGTGGGGCAAATCGGCAGCTGTACCTGGCTCAACCGATTGCCATGCCATTTCGGTTTCGAAACTGAGACATAACAGTTACTTTTCCTTGTGCGATGCAGTTTTGCTGGTTGATTCGAAAATGAAGAAAGTGTCGAGTTCGGCCGGTCACGAATTGATGAACCATCATCCATACAAAGAGGCCCGGGTGAAGCAAGCCAACTGCACGATTGAACGACTGATACAGCTGATGAAGACCGACCGGAACCGCATGGCTTTTATTGATGCGGTGGAGCAGGAAGCCTTGAGCCTACATGCACTGATGATGTCGTCCTCACCGTCTTTTCTGTTGCTGAAGGCCGGTAGCCTGGAACTGATTGAGCGGATTCGCAATTTCCGCCGGCAGACCGATTTAGCTGTCGGCTTTACCATTGATGCGGGACCCAATATTCACTTGTTGTACTGGCAGGAAAACCAGGAAGAGGTGCATCGTTTTATCCGTAGTGAACTATTGGCTTACACCGAAAATGGAGTGTGGCTGGATGATCGGGTAGGCAACGGGCCGGTAAAACTGAACGGCTGATGAAGACCTATCCGGCAAAATTGCTATTGTTTGGCGAATATGGACTGCTGTTCGGAGCAAAGGCTTTGGCTATTCCTTTTCCGAAGTTTAGCGGGTACTTTACTTTTTTCGATCAAGCGAAAGCCGAGTCACGTCAGTTGGAAAGTGCGGCAGAGCTGGCCCGATTTGCAGCTTGGTTCCAAGGGGAGCAAATCGCCTTAAAAATGAACTTCCCGCTTCGGATAGAGGACTTGAATGCCGATTTATCCAATGGCTTGTACTACCAATCGGATGTACCCCTGCAATACGGTGTAGGCAGTTCGGGTTCGCTGTGTGCTGCGCTGTATGATGCTTACGGAACATGCGATTTGCCGGATTCGCCGCAAGCGGATTTTAGCTTAAAACTAAAAGGCGACTTTGTCCTGCTCGAGTCCTATTTTCATGGGCGCAGTTCGGGACTCGACCCATTGGTGGCCTACCTGAACCGGCCAGTTTTGCTGGAGGGAGGGAGAATTAGCCTGCCTGAATTGGATTTACCATCTCAGCCCTGGTCAGTTCATTTGTTCGACACGGGGATGACAGGTCCGACAGCGCCCCTGGTGAAGCTATTTTTCGAGAAAATGAATCATAAGCCTTACTCAAGCCGGTTTTATACCGAATATTTGCCGGTGAACAATGCCGCGATTGATGCTTTTATGGTAAATAACAAAGACCGCTTTTTTGAGGCCTTGGAAAAACTACAGCGGTTTCAGTTAAAGCACTTTGCCGAGATGTTCCCGGCTAGCTGTCTGCCATCTGTTTCGGAATTGTCCAAAACCAGCGCTTTCGTGAAGTTACTGGGTTCCGGGGGCGGCGGTTATTTGCTTGTCTTTTCGCCCGATGGAAGTGAATTATTCGATACAAAAAAAAGTTTCCGTATTTTCTGAAACTTGTTCTTCAAACCGGAAACTGTATAAAGTCACTTTCGTTTATTTACTTCGGCTGCACGTTTTGCTCCCTGAAGTTTGGTCGGCTTCCCCGGTTGTGGTTCGAACGTCGTTTTCCACGGTGTGGCTTTTGTTGTTTCACCAAATCCAGATCAACCGAGCCCACACTCATTTCGTTGACCGGCTTCTCCTCAATTCCAATATACTTGTCGAGCGACGGGCGTTTTCCCCGCTTATTGAGCTGAATGATGGCTTTCACATCATTTAATTCCAGAACAATGGGTTTATTCGAATAAGCGCCTTCAACCACATACCAAACTTTTTTGCTCAGGATCTCGGTTTTGAAATGGCGTGCCAAACCTTTTTCGGTTTCCAGGTTCAACAGCTCATAGGGGAAATCGTCCTGGGCTTCCAGGTAAGTATCCAGTTCGTACATCAGGCAGCATTTCAGCTTCCCGCATTGTCCTGCCATTTTTTCGGCGTTGGGCGAAAGCCCTTGGGTTAAAGCCGCATCGGAGGTTACGCTAGAAAAATCGGTTCGCCAGCTGGAACAGCACAGTTCGCGCCCGCACGAGCCAATACCGCCAACCAAACCAGCCTCCTGTCGGGCGCCAATTTGTTTCATTTCAACTTTAATTTGAAACTCGCGGGCATACCGGCGAATTAGCTCCCGAAAATCCACCCGGTCGTCGGCAATGTAGTAGAAAATGGCTTTGGCACCATCGCCCCTAAATTCAACATCGCCAATTTTCATATTCAATCTCAGATCGGTTGCAATCTGACGCGAACGGATCATGACCTCTTGTTCCCGTTTTTTTGCCGCTTCCCATTTTTTGTTGTCCGTTTCGGTGGCTTTGCGGTAAACTTTGTTCCAACTGTAGCGATCGGGGCGTTTAATTTTTCGTTCAAATTGTTTTTGCGCCAATGTCCCGGTTAGGGTAACGTAACCAACATCGTGACCGGGGTTGCTGGCAACAACAACCAAATCGCCAATCTTCAGCGACAAATTATCTTCGTTTTTAAAAAAGTCTTTGTGCGTGCCTTTAAAACGGACTTCCACAATTTTCGACAAGTGACTGGTGTCGGGCAAATCTTTCAACCAATCGTAGGTCTTCAGCATTTGCGGCCGCTCACTGTCCAGTTTCAGTGTACATCCACTACATCCCATAATTCTGTATTTATTCTATAATTCAGACAAAAATATCCAAAAATAACAGTCTGCCTATATTTATTTGTTCTAAATAAATCAAATTTGGAAAAATGTTGTAACTTGAAAACGTAAGTGCAAAAGGGATAATGATATGGATTGGATTGAAACTGTTGCACACATCAACTATTGGGCAGTCGTGGTGGCCGCCCTCAGTACTTTTGTCGTTGGAAGCCTGTGGTATTCTCCCTTCCTGTTCGGGAAAAAATGGATGGAACTGAATGGCTTCACGGAAGAATCGCTCAGGAACAGCGTGTTTCCCATGCCTTTTATTTTCGGAAGTTCGTTTATTGCCTCCCTGCTGGCAGCCATAGTTTTAGCCTTATTTCTGGGGCCAACATCCAGCTTTTGGTTCGGTACTTTCGCCGGATTTATGATTGCTGTGTTTTGGATTGCAACCGCGCGTTTAAATACCATTTTGTTTGAACGGCAAAAAATTTCACTCTTCCTGATTCACGCCGGATACGATTTGGTGGCTTATCTAATTATGGGTGCAATAATTGGTGCTTGGCACTAATGGTGGCTTTTGTTCATACGGTGAAGCTGCCCTTTCCCGGGCAGCTTTTTTGCTGACTAGGGCCATTTCCTTCGCGATCTTCTCTTTTTCAACTGTATTCTGGCATTTCCCGATTTCACTCGCGTTCATTTTTTTATTTCTTTTGAAACTGAATTTTCAAACCGTACCGCCGTGAAGAAATACCTGCTGATTTTGTTATTTTTTGCTTTTGCATTGCCCGCTTTCAGTCAGCCACTTTTATCCGAGCAGGCCGAAATAAGTGTCATGAGCTGTGGTCCGAGTGATCTGATTCATGCCATTTACGGGCACACCGCCGTGCGGGTACACGACCCTGCCCGCCAGTTGGACATTATTTTTAATTACGGTGTTTTTAGTTTTCGCGAGCCCAATTTCGTGTACCGTTTTGCCAAAGGCAATGCCAATTACATGCTGGCTCCCGAGCGTTTCAGTAGCTTTTACGAGGGCTACATTGCCAATGGGCGCAGCATCCGCGAGCAAGTGTTGAACCTGACGCAGGCTGAAAAACAGCAGACGGTGGACTTTTTGGTTGAAAATGCCAAGCCCGAAAACCGCGAATACCGGTACAATTTTTTTCACGACAACTGCGCCACCCGCGTACGTGATTTGGTTGAAAACCAAGCACAGGGCGAAGTGAAATTTCCGATGAAAGGTGTTGAACTGACCTTCCGCCAACACGTTGCTGCATTCCAAAAAATATTGCCCTGGACAAACTTCGGAATCATGTTGGTTTTGGGAAGTCCGTCAGATAACGTCGCTTCGGCTTACAACGAAATGTTTCTGCCCGATTACCTGTTTGCCCATTTTGCCGAAAGTTCAATTGTAAGCAATGGCGAATCCCGTCCGCTTGTAAAAGAAACAAAAATAATTTTCGAAGCCGAAACGGTTTCGGCATCCTGGCTGCAGATCCATTCGCCCGAGCTCATTCTTTTTGTACTTTTTTGCCTGGTGGCCTGGCTAAGCTTTATACAACTGAAGAGCGGACGTATCCGTTACGGGATCGACTATATTTTGCTGCTTATTAATGGTGTAGCCGGACTGGTTTTGTTGTGGTTTTTTCTGGTGTCGGAACATCCGGCAATGAAATCGAACTACAACCAATTGTGGTGCATTGCCCTCAATTTCCCCTTTCTGTTTTTGTGGATGGTGAAAAAATGGCGCCCCTCGCTGCGCTGGTATTGGGTGGCGTTGTCGGCATGGTTGCTTTTCTTTTTGCCCCTCAGCTTGTTTTTGCCTCAACAATTTGAACCGGGATTTTACCTGCTGATTGCCATGCTTTTGTGCCGTTCGTTATTGCATAGCCGCTTCATCCTTCAAAAAAAGAAGTTTTAAACTGATAGGGTTTTCTTATTGATTGTCATCGACTTGTCTTTCTTTTTACCTAATGACCACAAATGACTACTTAATGACTACTTAATGACGGCCTAATGACCTTCCTGTTTTGCCAAAAGGTTTTGATAATCTGGTAAAATTGGTGTTTGTTCACCGGCGGTCTTCACAATTTGTTGAAAAGTTTCGGGTAAGGCTGTTCCCGTATTTTTCAATCTTGAACCCGCATCGACTATCTTTGTTGGCTAAGCACTAAAAAGAAGCGGTTTGTCGAAAGATAAAAAATATGTGGAAACGCCTTTAATGAAGCAATATTATGCCATTAAAGACAAGCACCCCGATGCCATTTTGTTGTTTCGGGTGGGCGACTTTTACGAGACTTTTGGAGAAGACGCCATCCGGGCAGCCGAGATTCTGGGAATCACCCTGACACGGCGCGCAAACGGCGCAGCCAGCTATGTGGAATTGGCCGGGTTTCCGTATCACGCGTTGGACACTTATTTGCCCAAGCTGGTTCGCGCGGGTCAACGCGTAGCCATTTGCGAGCAGCTCGAGGATCCCAAGATGACCAAAACCATCGTAAAACGGGGCATTACCGAGCTGGTAACCCCGGGGGTTTCCATTAACGACAATATTCTGGAACACCGCGAAAATAACTTTCTGGCTTCTGTCCACTTCGATAAAAAAATGGCCGGCGTGGCCTTTCTCGATATTTCAACCGGCGAATTTTTAACGGCCGAGGGAAGTTTTGAATACGTTGACAAGCTGTTGAGCTCGTTTAAACCCAAAGAGGTTTTGTTCCAAAAGGGAAAGGGAAATGAATTTGCAGCGCTCTTTGGAGGTAAATATTACACCTACACGATGGAAGATTGGGTGTACACCGACGATGCTGCTACCGACCGTTTGTTGCGCCATTTTCAAACTAAATCGTTGAAAGGCTACGGCGTGCAGGAGCTGAATTACGGCATTATTGCCGCAGGCGGTATTTTGCACTACCTCGACCTGACCCAACACACACAAGTTCAACACATCACGGCTTTGTCGCGCATTGAGGAAGACAAATATGTTTGGCTCGACCGCTTCACTATTCGCAACCTGGAGTTATTTGGCGTAATTAACGACGGGGCAAAAACGCTGGTTCAGGTACTCGATAAAACCATTTCGCCAATGGGATCGCGAATGCTGAAACGATGGCTGGCACTGCCGCTGAAAGATATAGCGGCCATCAACGAGCGTTTGTCAGTTGTTGAATACTTCCTGACTCACGACGAAGAACAGGATGAACTGGAAAATCATCTTCGACACATCGGCGACCTTGAGCGGCTGATTTCGAAAGTAGCTGTTGGGCGCATTAACCCGCGCGAAGTGGTGCAACTAAAAAATGCACTGCTGGCTATTGAGCCGATTAAAAAACTGGCTGAACAATCAAATCATCCGGTGCTGAAGCGTTTGGCAGAACAACTAAACCCCTGCCAAAGCATGCGCGAGCGCATTGAGCGGGAAGTGTTCGCCGACCCACCAACACTACTGCACCGGGGAAATGTGATTCAATCCGGCGTATCGGCTGACCTGGACGAACTACGAAAGATAGCCTATTCAGGGAAAGATTACCTGAACCAGATGCAGGAGCGGGAATCGGTCCGAACCGGTATTCCGTCGCTGAAGATTTCCTTTAATAATGTATTCGGTTATTATATTGAAGTCCGGAATACACACAAAGACAAAGTGCCCGACGACTGGATTCGCAAACAAACCCTGGTAAGTGCAGAACGGTACATTACCGGGGAATTGAAAGACTATGAAAGCAAGATTTTGGGTGCCGAAGAAAAAATCCTGGCCATTGAAGCCAAACTATTTAACGATTTGGTGCTGGCTTTGTCGGAATACATTCAGGCCATCCAGTTAAACGCAGTGGTCATTGCCCGCATCGATTGCCTACTGTCTTTTGCAAGCTGTGCCCTGTCCAATAAGTATTCGAGGCCGGAGTTGAACGATACAAAGGTTATTGAAATAAAAGAAGGCCGCCACCCGGTTATTGAGCAGCAACTGCCCATTGGCGAAAAGTACATCAGCAACGATGTTTTGCTCGATCAGGACGAACAACAGGTGATTATTATTACTGGCCCCAATATGGCGGGTAAATCGGCTTTGCTGCGACAAACAGCGCTTATTGTCCTGATGGCGCAAATCGGCTCCTATGTTCCTGCCAAATCGGCCAGCATTGGTTATGTCGATAAGATTTTTACCCGCGTGGGGGCTTCAGACAATATATCCTTGGGCGAGTCAACTTTTATGGTCGAAATGAACGAGGCAGCCAGTATTCTGAACAACGTATCAGACCGAAGCCTGATTCTTCTGGACGAGCTGGGCCGGGGAACTTCAACCTACGATGGTATCTCAATCGCCTGGTCCATTGTGGAGTACATTCACGAACACCCACAAGCCAAAGCTAAAACCTTGTTTGCAACCCACTACCACGAGCTGAATGAAATGGAGAAATCATTCGGCCGGGTAAAAAACTACAATGTGAGCGTAAAAGAAGTTGGGAATAAGGTGATTTTTCTTCGAAAACTGGTTCGCGGAGGCAGCAACCACAGCTTTGGTATCCATGTTGCCCGTATGGCCGGTATGCCACCCTCGGTAGTGAAACGGGCCGACGAAATCCTGGTTCAGCTCGAAGGCGATAACCGGAAAGAAAGCCTTGCCAAGCCATTAAATGGCATGGCCGAAAAGCGCGAAGGCTTCCAGCTGAGCTTTTTCCAAATGGACGATCCGGTGTTAAAATCAATTCGCGACGAGATTCGAAACCTGGATATCAACAACCTAACGCCAATTGAAGCCCTGAATAAATTAAGTGAAATTAAAAAATTAACGGGGCTAAAGTAGCATTCAAATCAAGCAAAAAAATGGCCTCAAAATTTAATTTTTATTTTTGGAGAAATAAAAATTAGACCTATATTTGCAACGCTGTTTCCGAGAGGGAACGCGGCGTTCAAAAGGAAACGTTCTGATAGGAAATATTGCGAGAGTAGCTCAGTTGGTAGAGCACAACCTTGCCAAGGTTGGGGTCGCGGGTTCGAATCCCGTCTCTCGCTCCATCTTAGGATGCCCGGATGGTGGAATGGTAGACACGTTGGACTTAAAATCCAATGACCAATCAACGGTCGTGCGGGTTCAAGTCCCGCTCCGGGTACTTTAAGTACTCAACATATTAACACGCGAGAGTAGCTCAGTTGGTAGAGCACAACCTTGCCAAGGTTGGGGTCGCGGGTTCGAATCCCGTCTCTCGCTCCATGTAAAAAGCACTTCAGAAAATTGAGGTGCTTTTTGTTTTACTGCTTCCAACTTTAGGACAATTACCACGTGCTGCTTTTCGATTTGGTGTAGTCCACATTCCGCACAGCCTGCTTTAGACGGAGGCTCGGGCGAAAGCTGATTTCGGCCCCTTTTATCAGGCGGTAGCCATCAATTCGGGGCTGTTCCGCACCCACACTTTTTAAGTTCAGGCTAAAGGTTCCCAGTTCGCCCAGCTCAACGGTGCGGTTTTCGAGCAGCAGCTCAGGGATTAAATGCGCCAGCCCGTATAGGGTTGCCACAATGTCGCCGTGGCTTAGCGACGAACGTTTCGCCAGCAAGTCTGCCAGATCGTCAATGCTGGCCTTTTGCCGTTCACAAGCCCTGGCGTAGTATTTATACTGGCCCCCGCCCTTAACTCCCGGCGTAGCTTGCTTAATAAGTCGGTACTTTACGGTCATTTTATCGGTAGGTTTTAACAAATTAATAGCTATAAGTTATTTCTTTTATACGTATTATTCTGAATTTTGATACCTATTAAATTCATTTTTAATACCTGTTAAATTTTATTTTAATAGGTATTAAACTTCAAAAAACTACTGAGTGGTGCACCATCAGCTGCTTACAGAAGGGCTAGGGGATGCCTTCGTTTAAGCCGTTTGCTCAGTCGCTTTTCCGGTTTATTCGTTCACAAATGTAACCAGCGACCCCATAAAGCGCCAAAAGTTTCGATGCGCGGCAAACTTAAACTGAGTATTGGAAGAAGAAAAACAACCGCAAAAAATGTCGTTTTCGAAAGTATCGGGGTTGATGTTTTTACCAGACAAGCAAGCCCTTACCGAAACAATCACTCCGGTGGAAGCCTTGTTTTACGGCAAAGTAACGTTGAATAAGATAACAATCGTGCCTGGTTCGACAAAAAAATGCCGGACTGAATCCGGCATTTGTATTTTAGCTTGCTTTTAATCGGTGATGGTCGCCCGTATCGAATTTCGACTCGGCATACTCTTTCGAGATTTTAAGTTTTTTCACTCCATCCGAAGGGCTGTCGTACATGGCATCAATCATGATGTTTTCGCAGATTGAACGAAGCCCGCGGGCACCGAGGTTAAACTCGACCGCTTTGTCAACAATAAACTCGAGCGCATCTTCATCAAAACTCAATTGTATCTCGTCCAGTTCAAACAGTTTCACATATTGCTTGATGAGCGAGTTTTTCGGTTCGGTCAGAATGTTTCGCAACGCTTGGCGGTCGAGTGGTTGCAGGTAAGTGAGTACCGGTAACCGGCCAATGATTTCGGGAATCAACCCGAAGCTTTTCATATCCTGCGGTGCCACGTATTGCAACAGGTTTTCGCGGTCAACTTTCTCCGAACTTTTCTGAGCGCCGTAACCAACTACCTTCGTATTTAGCCGGTTGGCAATTTTCTTCTCAATACCATCAAAAGCACCACCGCAAATAAACAGGATGTTCTTGGTGTTCACGGCAATCATTTTCTGTTCCGGGTGCTTGCGTCCTCCTTGCGGGGGTACGTTCACAATCGAACCTTCGAGCAATTTCAGCAATCCCTGCTGAACGCCTTCGCCCGACACATCGCGGGTAATGGAAGGGTTGTCGCCTTTACGGGCAATTTTGTCAATCTCGTCAATAAACACAATTCCGCGTTCGGCAGCTTCCACGTTGTAGTCGGCGGCCTGCAGCAAGCGGGTCAGCAAGCTTTCAACATCTTCGCCCACGTAACCTGCTTCGGTCAATACCGTTGCATCAACAATGGTGAAGGGGACATGTAACATTTTTGCAATCGTGCGGGCCAGCAAGGTTTTGCCGGTTCCGGTTTGCCCAACCAACAGGATATTGGATTTCTCAATCTCGGTTTCGTCGGTCTGTATTTTCTGGTTCAAACGTTTATAGTGATTATAAACAGCCACCGACAGAATTTTTTTAGCCTGATCTTGCCCGATGACATACTGATCCAAAAACTCTTTGATTTCTTTTGGTTTCAGGAGTTGGACGCCTGTCAAATCGAATTCTGCATCCGAATTGAACTCTTCCTCCACGATGGCGTAGGCCTGCTCAATGCAACGGTCGCAAATGTGACCGTCCATCCCCGCAATCAGTAGGTTAACATCCTTTTTTTCCCTTCCGCAGAAAGAACATTTATCCATTTCTTACCTCCCTTTTTCAACAAATGCGTTTAGCTTCTCACCAGCATTTCGTCAATCATTCCATAGGCTTTGGCTTCTTCTGAAGTCATCCAATAGTCACGATCGGCGTCCTTTTCAACTTGGGCAAAGGTTTTGCCCGCGTGCTTGGCGATAATTTCGTATAATTCTTTTTTCAGTTTCAATATTTCGCGGGCCGTAATTTCAATATCCGAAGCCTGCCCCTGAGCACCGCCCATTGGCTGGTGAATCATCACCCTTGAATGTTTCAACGCCGAGCGCTTTCCGTGCGTTCCGGCAGTTAGCAAAACTGCTCCCATTGAGGCAGCCATACCGGTGCAAATCGTAGCAATATCGGGCGAAATGTATTGCATGGTATCATAAATACCCAAACCGGCATGGACAGACCCTCCCGGAGTGTTAAAGTAGATTTGAATATCTTTAGCCGGGTCGGTTGATTCGAGAAACAGCAACTGTGCCTGGATGATGTTGGCAATATAATCGTCGATTGGCGTACCCACGAAAATGATGCGATCCATCATCAAACGTGAAAACACGTCCATTGAAGCCACATTCAACTGTCGTTCCTCTATAATATACGGGGTCAGGCTGTTGGTGAAGATCGAATCGTACCGATGCATCGTCAAGCTACTGATGCCCATGTGCTTGGTGGCGTATTTATTAAACTCTTTCGCGTCGTTCATTTGGTTATCCTCCGGTTAAAAAAAAACTTTGTAAAAGGCCGTTCAACCTATTCACCCACTCCGGTGAAGCTGCTAAGAACCGACCCTTTACAAAGTTAAGAAAATATGCTTTCGCCTTGTGGCTACCGCTTATTTTTCAAGCAACTTGTTAAACTCGTCGTAACTAATGGACTTTTCGTCCAATGTTATTTTCGATTTAATCAGTTCCATAATTTTATCTTCGAGAGCCTTGCTGGCTAAGCGCTTACGTTCTTCTTCGTTTTGCAGAATGTGGCCTGCATAGTTTTCCAGGTATTCGTCCTGAACATTGTACATCCCGTACTGGCTAAATTGCATGGCTGCAACACGTTTTGCCAGCGCTTTTACATCGGCTTCTTCAATTTTTAGTTCGTTTTCGCGGACCAAACGGTCTTTAATCAGCTGCCAGCGCAAATCTTGCGTAAAGTTGTCGAAGTCATTGTCAATTTGATCCTCAGTCAGTTCGTTGTTGGTTGCTTTCAACCAACGTTTCAGGAACTCAACCGGCAACTCGGCATTAAATTTTTCAACCAACGCATCGCGGGCGTCAATTGTAAACTTGTATTCGCTTGAATAATTGAAGTTTTCAGCAATTTCGGCCTTCAGCTTGTTACGGAACTCTTCTTCGGTTTTCACATCGGTGGTTTCGCCAAAAGCTTTCACAAACAAGTCTTCGTTAATTTCGGCCGGTTTGTAGCTCAGCACTTCGGTAACCGTAAATTTGAAGTTGCCTTCGATGTTTTCTGCTTCTTCGTGCGAAACATTCAGCATGTGTCCAACTTCGTGTTTACTGTCGTACGCTTTAACCGGGTCGAACACCAGCACATCGCCGGCTTTTTTACCAATTGCTTCGGCCTTAACCGCTTCAGCTTTCATTGTATCAATGGCAATTACAACATCTTCGGCTTTAATTCCGCCTTCCAGTTCGTTACCGTCGGCATCCAACTGGGCGAAATCGCCGCGTAAAGTTGATTTCTCGTCGGCTGCTTCAACAGCTTCGTTTTTGCCGAAACGGCTGGTGTACGATTCAACTTGTTTGTTCACCATGTCGGTGTCAACATCGATGATATAGTAGGGGACTTTTTTGCGTTTGTCCAGTTTCACATCCACTTCGGGAGCCATCGCAATGTCGAATACAAATTCGAAATCAGTGGCGTTTTCAAAGTCAATAGCCGGTTGTTTTTCCTCGTTCGGAAGTGGTTCACCCAGAATATTCAATTTTTCATCAACCATGTATTTTGTCAGTTGATTCGACAACACCTTGTTTACCTCGTCAGCTAAAATTGCTTTTCCGTACATTTTCTTCACCAAGCCAGCCGGAACGTGCCCCGGGCGGAAACCTGGCATATTTACCTTTTTACGGTAGTCTTTTAAAGTTTCACTTACCGCAGTTTCGTAATCGTTTTTTTCGATTTTAACGGTAATGGTAGCATTAAGCTCGTTGATGTTCTCTCTAGTAATATTCATAAAATTTCCACTTAATTTTTCGGAAAATAATCGGATAACCAATCAGTTACCATCTTCAAACAACCTTTTACAAAAGCCTAAAATCAATAAAAACCGCATGCTTGAGTTTTTTATTCACCAAGCATTGCGGTTGAGCATTTTGTTTGTGCGGACGAAGGGACTCGAACCCCCACGCCGAAAGACACTAGATCCTAAGTCTAGCGCGTCTACCAATTCCGCCACGTCCGCTAATCGAGGCGCAAATATAAAGCAATTATTTATATCTGCAAATAGCTACGAAAAGTTATCTGTTTAATTTTTGACGCCCGGATTCGGCCCTATCGCAGCGTGAAGTTTTGCCCCAGATAAACCCGGCGTACATCTTCGTCGTTGGCCAAGTCTTCGGCAGTTCCGGCTTTCATGATGGAGCCTTCGAACAGCAAATACGAGCGGTCGGTAATCGACAGGGTTTCGTGTACGTTGTGGTCGGTAATTAGCACGCCAATATTTTTTTCGACCAAGGTTTTAACAATTTCCTGGATGTCTTCCACAGCAATCGGGTCAACACCGGCAAAAGGTTCGTCGAGCAACACAAATTTCGGGTCGATGGCCAGGGCCCGTGCTATTTCGCAGCGGCGGCGTTCGCCCCCCGAAAGCTGGTACCCTTTGCTTTTACGGATGTGCGTCAGGCGGAACTCGTGGAGCAGCGATTCCATTTTTTCGTGTTGCTGTGCCTTGCTTAGTTTGGTCATTTCCAACACGGCCAGCAGGTTATCTTCAATACTTAATTTGCGAAATACCGATGCTTCCTGGGCCAGGTAGCCAATCCCTTTTTGTGCCCGCTTATACACCGGCAGCTTGGTTATTTCCTCGTCGTCCAGAAAAATGCTTCCACTCAGCGGTTGAATCAGGCCCACAATCATGTAAAACGAGGTGGTTTTACCGGCGCCATTGGGCCCCAACAAACCTACAATCTCGCCTTGGTTCACTTCAAACGAAACCCCCTTAACAACGGTCCGCTTTTTATATTTTTTAACAATGTTTTCTGCTCGTAGTTTCATAAATCAATGATTTTAACTGAAATCATCTTTTAAATCTCATCAATAGCAGCATCGGCTTTTTTCTGTACCCGTTGCGAAATAACGATTCCCACTTCGAAAAGAATTACCAGGGGAACACAAACCAAAATTTGGCTAAACACGTCGGGCGGCGTAATAATAGCCGACACAATCAACAAAATAACATAGGCATGGCGACGGTATTTACGCATAAAGGCAGGCGTGAGAATCCCCACCCTACTCAGGAAATACACAAACACCGGCAACTCGAATACCACGCCGGTTGCCAGGGTCACGGTGGTAACCGTCCCGATGTACGAAAGAACATTAATCTGATTGGTTACCTCGCTACTTATCGAGTAGGCACCCAAGAAGTCGATTGACAGGGGCACTATTAAATAATACCCAAACAATACACCTGCAATAAACAGCCCGGTCATTGTAAACACAGCCCCGGTAGAGTGTTTTCGTTCCGATTCGTACAAAGCCGGTTTTATAAAGCGCCAAAATTCCCAGATTACGTAAGGCGAAGCAAGAATGAGCCCGGCGATGATTGATGTCCAGATATGGGTCGAAAACTGACCGGCCATCGAGATACTAATCAAATTCAACTCGTGTGTATTAATCCTCAGCACATCGGTTTGCAGCCAATCCGACAACAGGGCAAACATCCGGTTGGTCCAAAAATCCGGATGCTTGGGCGCCATAATCAGCTGGTCGAAAATAAAATTCTTATTAATAAAAGCCAGGATGGCCAGCAGGAAAACAGCACCAAAAGCCCGGATAAGGTGCCAGCGGAGTACTTCCAGGTGTTCCAGAAAAGACATTTCGGTTTCCTGCACCTGCTGCTTTTTCCGTTTTGTGGTCGATTGCGTTTCGCTCATAGTGTTTTGAAAGGGAATCTGTAACAGCCGGGGTTAATTGCCGGCAAACGGCAACAAATATAGGCTTATATTCATAATTGTAATAAAGGCCCAATCCTTAAAAATATTTAAAGGGCAAATTCAGATCTAATTTGAACTGTTTTTGGTTGCAATTTGAATTTGTTTTTAGCTATCTTAGATTCCCTTAAAAAAATTTAAGCAACCAGAAGAATAAAAAAATTTGCGGCTTTATGGAGAATAAGCTCACATTAACCGATCATCTTCAAAAACACTTTGGCTTTGATCGTTTTAAAGGTCAGCAGGAAGAAGTAATTCAAAGTGTGTTGGACGGAAACGATACCTTTGTACTTATGCCAACAGGCGGAGGAAAATCACTTTGCTACCAGCTTCCGGCACTGATAATGGATGGGACAGCCATCATTATTTCTCCCCTGATTGCCCTGATGAAGAACCAGGTCGACTCTATCCGAAGCTTTGGAACAACCGACGGGATTGCCCACTTTCTAAACTCGTCATTATCAAAGCAGGCTATTCAGCAAGTAAAAGACGATGTAACCAGCGGGGTCACCAAACTGCTGTACGTGGCTCCCGAGTCGCTTACCAAGCAGGATAACATCGACTTTCTGAAGTCGATACAAATTTCGTTTTATGCCATTGACGAAGCCCACTGTATTTCGGAATGGGGGCACGATTTCAGGCCCGAGTACCGCCGTATCCGCCCCATCATCCAAGAAATTGGGATAGCACCGGTAATTGCGCTCACCGCAACGGCAACTGCCAAAGTACAACACGACATTCAGAAAAACCTAGGTATGCTTAATGCCAATGTTTTTAAAGCTTCGTTTAACCGCCCCAACCTGTACTATGCCCTCAAACCAAAAGTAAAACCCGAAACCCAGCTCATCCGGTTTATTAAAGAGAACGAGGGGAAAAGTGGTATTATTTATTGCCTGAGCCGTAAAAAAGTGGAAGAACTGGCCGAGCTGCTCACCGTAAACGGCATAAAAGCCCTGCCCTACCATGCCGGTATGGACTCGGGGACCCGCAGTGGCAACCAGGACAAGTTTTTGATGGAAGAAGCTGATGTGATTGTGGCCACCATTGCTTTTGGTATGGGGATTGACAAACCCGACGTACGTTTTGTTATCCACTACGACATTCCCAAAAGCCTTGAAGGCTATTACCAGGAAACCGGGCGAGCCGGACGCGATGGCGGCGAAGGCCAGTGCGTTGCTTTTTACTCGTACAAGGACATTCAGAAACTCGAAAAGTTTATGCAGGGCAAACCGGTTGCCGAACAGGAAATAGGACGGCAGCTGCTGCTCGATACCGCGTCGTATGCCGAGTCGGCCATTTGCCGCCGTATCATCCTGCTCAACTACTTTGGAGAAACACTGGACGAACCCTGCGGCAATTGCGACAACTGCCTTAACCCCAAAGAACAGATTGAAGCCTCTGACGAAGTACACCGCGCCTTGTTGGCCATACAGGAAGTAAAAGAAAAATACAAGGCCGAACACATTGCCGACATTCTAACAGGTAATCCCACGTCGGCTGTCAAATCATTCCACCACGACGAGATTGAAGCCTACAATAACGGCGACGACCACAGCGCCCGTTTCTGGAACGCCGTGTTCCGCCAAAGCCTGATTGCAGGGCTTATCAGCAAAGACATTGAAAACTACGGACTGCTGAAACTGACCCCAAAAGGGCACCAGTTTATTGACAAACCAGAGCCCTTCCTCTTGGTTCGTAACCATAATTACGACGAACTGGAGGAAGAATACAACACCGTAAATGCACCCAACGCCGCCAGCGCCGGCGACCCCGAATTGTTTGAGTTACTGAAGGACTTACGCAAAAAAATGTCGAAAAAGCTGGGATTACCTCCCTTTGTCATCTTCCAAGACCCCTCGCTCACCGACATGTCCATCCAGTACCCGATAACCACCGACGAACTGAAGAACATACAGGGCGTAGGCGAAGGAAAAGCCAAACGCTACGGAAAAGAGTTTGCCGAACTGATTAAAAGCTACGTGGACGACAACGATATTGAACGCCCGCAGGACATGGTGGTAAAAACGGTGGCCAACAAGTCGAGGACCAAGGTTGAAATTATCCAAAACATCGACCGCAAAATGGAACTCGAAGACATTGCCGAATCGAAAAACATGAAGCTGGAAGAGTTGATTGGCGAAATGGAAGCCATTGTATATGCCGGGACCAAACTAAACATTGATTACCACCTGGACGAAGTTTTGGACGACGAACACCAGCAAGAAGTGTTCGACTACTTTAAACAAGCCGAAGACGACTCGATAAAAGCGGCACTGGACGAACTGGGCGACGACGAGTACACCGAGGAAGAAATACGGCTGATGCGCATCAAGTTCCTGTCGGAAATGGGCAACTAAACGCGGGGCAGCAAAGCGAGGATACCCACTGTTCAATAGTCAATGTAGAATAGTCAATACCGAATATCCGATAACGAAGGTCGAAGGTCGAATATCCAATAAGGAATAGCGAAGGTCGAATAAGAAACGAGGAAGAAAAAAAGAGAAAATGAGCAAGGGAGAGGAAGCGGCCAGGGGCTTGTGGGGCAAATGAGCCATATTTTTATCCGAACAAAAAAAAGAGGGCTTCAACTGCGGTTGGAGCCCTCTTTTTTGTTCTGTTTTACGGGTAAAACGGTTCAACTTTTCACCTTCACCCCCAATGCTTCGAGCAGTTGCGGGTGTTGGTCGAGGGCAATGCGGGCTACGGCGTAAAAGTCGCCCATCCACTCGTCGATTTGGGCCAGGGCGGCATCTTTATGCTTGGTGGCATCTTCCGATTCGCCCACCTTGAGCAGGTATGCGGCACGGGCGCTTTGGGTGTCGGCAATTAGCGTAGCGGCTTGGGTTAATTCGGTGTCGGTTATTTTGTAGCCGGCCAGTGTAACCCTTAAACTATCGTTTTTTGCCAGCTCGTTGTACAGTTTTTCCACCATTTCCATCCATTTTACATACACGTGGGGCTGGCCGCCGTCAATAGCCAGTAACGCCAGGGTAATCGGGTCTTTCCGGAAAGCCACTTTGGCTTTTTTGCGGTGGGTGCTGTACAATTTGGCCAGGGCATTCTTTTTTTGAGTAAATAGGTTGTGGGCAGCCAATTTTTCGTCGTCCTTGCTTTTGTTTTGCTGGTAAACCTGCAAAGCAGCTATGTAATACGCCTGCCCGGTAGCAATACGCCCCGATGGGTAACCAAACTCGGCCAGTGCGGTGGCAATGACCGGTTGTTTTTTAACGTTTTCGAACGAAACCCGGTATTGCTCCAACACCGCGGCTTCTGAGTTTGTGATTCTTTTTGCCATTGTTCTCGTTTTGCTTTTCGTTTTAAAAGATATCGTGCAATACACCTACCCGTGCAGGCTCCTTTGCATGCAATCCGGATCCCTTACGGTCAAAGCTCCATTCCTTACGGTTTAAATAGGGTTAATTCACATCAACGTCCTATTCTTTCCGGTCGGAATAACGTTCCTTATCATCAATCAGCCACTCCTTATCGTTAATCTGGCGTTCCTTATCGTCAATCTGTCGTTCCTTGTCGTCAATCTGTCGTTCCTTATCGTCAATCTGTCGCTCCTTGTCGTCAATCTGTCGTTCCTTGTCGTCAATCTGTCGTTCCTTGTCGTCAATCTGCCATTCCTTATCGACAATCTGGCATTCCTTGTCGTCAATCTGCCATTCATTATCGATAATCTGGCATCCTTGTCGATAAACCATCGTTCTTTATCGTTAAAGTTGCGCTACTTCATGCCGAAATACTATCCTCCAGCCCGCTTTTTTTCGTTCGTTATATCAACCCAAAAGCTGAGTAACAATACCCGAACAGTAGCCGCGTTGGGCGGCATTGTTGTCCCGGCTTTTCAGCCCGGTTTTGTAGCCTGTTTGCCATGCGTTACACAAGTTACGCTATTTGACCTATACAAGGCAAATAAATTGGGTAAATTATAGTGCAATATGCCGGAAAATACGTATCATTTCGAACTTTTTTCGGCAGAGCCTGACATAAAACAGCAACAGTTTCGTTTCATTTTTATATTGTTACCAAAAATTAAATCTAAAACCAGCAATATGGCTTCAAACCGCAGAGATTTTCTCCGACAAACGCTTATTGGCGCCGGTGTACTTACCACAACCGGACTTATTTCGTGTACTGCTTCAACCAAAAGCAAAAACGAACAAAAAACCTACACGCCCAACGGGGCACAGCTATTTAATATGTGCGGCTACGCAGCTCCCCGCCTAAACCAGGTGCGGGTAGGCTTTATTGGCTTGGGTATGCGTGGCCCCGGGGCTGTTGAACGCATGTCGCACATTGGTGGCGTACAAATAGTGGCCTTGTGCGACATTCGCGAGGAAAAGGTGGAAGCCTGCCAGAAAAAGTTGGAAGAAAAAGGGCTGCCCCGTGCAAAAAGCTACACAGGTACTGCCGATGCGTGGAAAGCCATGTGCGAAAGCCCCGACATTGACCTGGTTTATATTTGTACGCCCTGGGAACTGCATACACCAATGGCCGTAATGGCGATGGAATGCGGCAAACATGCGGCCGTAGAAGTGCCGGCAGCCAAAACCATTGACGAATGCTGGCAACTGGTGGAAACATCGGAACGTACCAAAAAGCATTGCATGATGCTCGAAAACTGTTGTTACGATTTCTTTGAACTGCTTACACTGAACATGGCACGCCAGGGTTTTTTCGGCGAAATTATTCATGGCGAAGGCGCATATATCCACAACCTGCTCAATATGAACTTTGCAAAAGACCGCTATTACGACATGTGGCGCCTGAAAGAAAATTACCTCAACGGAAACCTGTACCCGACCCACGGTTTGGGCCCCATTTGCCAGGTTATGGACATTAACCGGGGCGACCGTATGGACTATTTGGTGGCGATGCAATCGAACGATTTCCAAATGGCGGCAAAAGCACAGGAACTGGCCGCTACCGACGAGTTTTACAAGCAATTTACCGGCCACAGCTTTCGCGGAAACATGAGCAACACCACTATACGCACCGAAAAAGGCCGGACCATACTGGTACAGCACGATGTAACCAGCCCCCGCCCCTATTCGCGCATCCACCTGGTGAGCGGAACCAAGGGAGTTGCCCGCAAATGGCCTTCGCCCGAGCGAGTTGCCACTGGCCACGAATGGTTTACCGACGAAGAAATGACCAAACTGTACGATACCTACACACCCGAGATTGTACAAAAGGTAGGCGAAATGGCCAAGCAAGTGGGCGGCCATGGCGGCATGGACTTTATGATGGACTGGCGGTTGATTGACTGCCTGCGCAACGGCCTGGCCCTGGATCAGGATGTGTACGACGCGGCCACCTGGAGTTGTATTGCCCCTTTGTCCATCCAGTCGGTTGCCAACCGCTCCAACTCGGTTGATGTACCCGATTTTACCCGTGGCGCCTACAAAACCAACCAACCCATTGAGCTAACATTGAAAGGCGGTGGCACAACCGAGGTACGCGCAGCCAAAGTGGCTTCGGAAGCGCAGCTATCGGTATAAAAAACACATTACGTTTGAAGATAAAAAGGCAAAAGGCTGAACGAAACCCGTTCAGCCTTTGCGTTTTATTGTAAGTTCAGCCCTAATTAATGGCTGTGCTTGTAAACCGTTCCGGGATATACTTTCAGCGCCTCGTCCAGAATCTTCAGGGCACGGCCCAAATCTTTCTTTTTTAGCACGTAGGCAATCCGTACCTCGTTGGTTCCGTATCCGGGCGTGGTATAAAAGCCGGTTGCCGGGGCCAGAAAGATGGTTTCGTTCTCGAACGAAAACTCCTGGAGCAGCCATGCGCAAAACTTATCCGAATCGTCGACCGGCAACTGGGCCACGGTGTAAAAAGCCCCCATCGGGATGGGCGAATACACGCCTTCGATGCGGTTTAACCCGTCAATCAGGTATTTTCGGCGCTCCACGTACTCGTTGTACGAGTCCATCAGGTAATCATCGGTATCTTCGAGCGATGCTTCGGCCACAATTTGCCCAATTAGCGGCGGGCTTAACCTTGCCTGGCAAAATTTCATGACGTTGCGGCGCACTTCGGGGTTTTTGGTTATCAATGCACCGATGCGGATACCGCATTCGCTGTAGCGTTTGGACACCGAGTCGATCAAAATCACGTTTTGCTCAATCCCTTCGAGGTGAAAGGCCGAAATATAGGGTGCCCCGGTATAGCAGAACTCGCGGTACACTTCGTCGGAGAACAAGTAGAGGTCGTACTTCTTCACCAGATCACGAATGGCGTTCATTTCGGATTGCGTGTACAGGTAGCCGGTCGGGTTATTGGGGTTGCAAATCATAATCCCCTTGGTTTTGGGGGTAATCAGCTTCTCGAATTCCTCAATCGGCGGCAAAGCGAAACCTTCTTCGATTTTTGCAGGGATTGACTTGATGATGGCGCCCGCTACAATGGCAAACGCCTCGTAATTGGCATAGGCCGGTTCTGGAACAATAATCTCGTCGCCCGGATCGAGGCAGGACATGAACGCAAAAGTGACCGCCTCACTACCGCCCGCTGTAACAATAATATCCTCGACCCCAACATTGATTTTAAACCGGTGATAGTAGTTGGCCAGCTTCTGGCGCAGCGATAAAATACCTTCGCTCGGGCTGTACTCCAGAATCTTCCGGTCGATATTCCGGATGGCATCCAACGCTTTTTGCGGAGTCGGCAAATCGGGCTGACCAATATTCAGATGGTACACTTTAATTCCTTTTTCTTTGGCTTTGTTAGCCAGCGGAACAAGCTTTCGGATTGGAGAATCGGGCATTTTGTTACCCCGGATCGATGTGCTTGGCATAGGCAGTTAAAATTTTTTTGCTTGGTGGGCAAATATACAATTATCAGTTTTAAATTGAATCACCCCGAAACACATAAAAAATGAAATCTTTACCTAAGCCAGACTTTTAAATTGAAATTAAACTTTTCGCCCGGTTCCTATCAAAGCCTGTTAATTGTCAGAACTTTAACAATCAGTACTTTTTGTGCCATTTATCATGTTTCGCAAAACACGGCCACTCTAAATTAGACGATTAATACTTAAAACCTTACACAATGATAATAGGAGTACCCAAGGAGATTAAAAACAACGAAAACCGCGTAGCATTAACCCCAGCCGGAGCTGCCGAGTTAAGCAAACGTGGCCATGTGGTTTATGTACAGGCCGGAGCAGGCATTGGCAGCGGGTTTACTGACGACGATTACAAATACGCCGGTGCAAAACTGCTGCCAAGCATTGAAGAAGTGTATGCCATTGCCGAAATGATTATAAAAGTAAAAGAACCGATTGCCCCCGAATATAAACTGATTAAAAAAGGTCAGATTTTATACACATATTTCCATTTTGCTTCGTCGGAAGAGCTTACCAATGCCATGCTTGCAAGTGGCGCAGTGTGCCTGGCTTACGAAACCGTTGAGCTCGAAGACCGCTCGCTGCCGCTGCTGGTTCCCATGTCGGAAGTAGCTGGCCGTATGTCGGTTCAGGAAGGGGCAAAATACCTCGAAAAAACCTACGGTGGTTACGGTGTGCTGCTGGGTGGCGTACCGGGCGTACCGCCGGCTAAAGTACTCATTATCGGCGGGGGCATTGTTGGTACCGAAGCGGCCAAAATGGCTGCCGGGCTGGGTGCCGACACCACCATTATGGATGTGAACCTGAAACGGCTGCGTTACCTCGACGATATTATGCCAGCCAACGTAAAAACCATGATGAGCAACGATTATAACCTGCGTGAAATGGTAAAAACCCACGATGTAATTATTGGAGCCGTGCTGATTCCCGGTGCCAAAGCACCGAAACTAGTTACCCGCGACATGCTCCAGACCATGCGGCCCGGAACCGTTATGGTTGACGTGGCCGTTGACCAGGGAGGCTGTTTTGAAACCACCAAGGCCACAACACACGACCATCCAACCTTTGTTATCGACGAAGTGATTCATTATTGCGTGGCCAACATGCCGGGGGCCGTTCCGCGCACATCAACCCTGGCACTAACAAATGCCACTTTGCCGTATGCCCTGCAACTGGCCGACAAAGGCTGGAAACTAGCGTGCAAAGAAAACTTACCGCTCCGAAAAGGCTTAAACGTGGTTGACGGAAAAACCGTTTACCAGGGCGTAGCCGAAGCCTTCGGACTGGACTTCACGGAGGTTGACTCCGTTCTTTGATGTTGAATTTATTCTGAGCAGGGCCCCATTCGTTCGGATGGGGCTTTTTTTATTCAGCCTCCATCCTTGCACAATTCCTTTTGTGCTTCGGCCTATTTGCGTTAATTTGGCCACTGAAAAACAAACAAAGTCATGGATGTAAAAATTGAAGCAAGTTGGAAAGCTGCGTTAGCCGACGAATTCGAGAAACCCTACTTCAAACAACTCACCGAATTTGTTCATGCCGAATACCGGCAACACACAATATTCCCCCCGGCAAAACTTATCTTCAATGCCTTCGACCAGTGCCCGTTCGACCAGTTGAAAGTGGTCATTCTGGGGCAAGATCCCTATCACGGTCCAGGACAAGCGCACGGGCTTTGCTTTTCGGTGAACGATGGTATTGACTTTCCGCCAAGCCTGCGCAACATTTTTAAAGAGTTGAACGGCGATGTTGGAAAAGCCATTCCCGACTCGGGCAACCTCACCAATTGGGCCCGGCAGGGTGTGTTATTGTTAAATGCCACGCTTACCGTTCGCGCCCATCAAGCCGGCTCGCACCAGAAACGCGGTTGGGAAGAATTTACTGATGCTGTTATTCATCGCATCAATGCCCAAAAAGACCATGTGGTTTTTATTCTTTGGGGCAACTACGCCATCCGTAAGGGCGAATTTATCGACCAAAGCAAACATTTGGTGTTGAACTCGGTACATCCGTCGCCCTTATCGGCCAGCCGTGGTTTTTTCGGCAACAAACACTTCAGCAAAGCCAACGGGTTTTTGTCTCAACATCAACTCAATCCAATCCATTGGTAACTCCGCTTATTCAAAAGCTGCTTTCTTATCGGATTATTCTACTATCTTTGCAGCCTTAATTTATTCAATGACTTTTAACGATTTAGGGATCTGCGATCCCATACAACAAGCACTCCACGACGAGGGCTACACCAATCCGACACCCATTCAGGAACAATCGATACCCATTTTATTGAATGGGCACGATTTGCTGGGCTCGGCACAAACCGGTACCGGAAAAACGGCGGCTTTTGCCATTCCCATCCTGCAACAGCTATACCTTAACCGGCCGCAATCCAAAGGCCCACGCAAAATAAAAGCGCTCATTGTAACGCCCACGCGCGAACTAGCCATTCAGATTGGGGAGAGTTTTGATACCTATGGTAAATATACCGGGCTGAAAAACACTGTTATTTTTGGCGGGGTAAAACAGGAAAGCCAGGTTCAGAGCCTGCGCCGCGGTGTTGATATTTTAATTGCCACCCCCGGCCGTTTACTCGACCTGATGGAACAAGGTTATATTGACCTGAAACCGCTGAAACACTTTGTACTGGACGAAGCCGATCGCATGTTGGACATGGGCTTTATTCACGACATAAAAAAGCTAATTGCACGCCTGCCCCACGAAAGGCAGTCGCTTTTCTTTTCGGCCACTATGCCCCCAACGATTGTTGAACTGTCGTCGAAAATTTTGGGCGACCCGCAAAAAGTAGTCATTAAACCGGAGCAAACCACAGCCGAAAAAGTGGAACAATCGCTTTACTTCGTGGGCAAAAAGTGGAAAAACCATTTGCTGATCCATCTGCTCAAAACCTTGAAGTACGACTCGGTAATTGTATTTACACGTACCAAGCACGGAGCAGACAAAGTGGTTCGTGCGCTCGAAAAAGCAGGCATCAATTCGGCAGCCATCCACGGTAATAAATCGCAGAATGCCCGCCAGCGGGCGCTGACAAATTTTAAAGATGGAAGCAGCAATGTGTTGGTGGCAACCGACATTGCCGCCCGCGGAATCGATATTGAACAACTATCGCTGGTAATTAACTTCGACCTACCCAACATTCCGGAAACCTATGTTCACCGAATTGGCCGCACGGGCCGGGCAGTTTCGAGCGGAGCCGCCCTTTCGTTTTGCGATGTGGAAGAACGCGACTTTTTGCGTGATATTCAACGCCTCATCAAGCAACAAATCCCTGTGGTTGAAAATCACCCCTTCCCTGAAGAAGAGGAAAGCGAAGACTTGTTTGTGGTGAAAAAGCACAGCGCCAAAACCGACGATAAATCGATATACCGCAGCCCGGCTCAAAGCCAAAACCAACACCCGGATAACCGTTCGCGGCGGCGACCAAATTTCAGGAGAAAACGATAAGCAGGTTTGCCTGCAACCAAAGAAAAGAGCTGCCAACGATAAGGTTGACAGCTCTTTTTTATGCCTTTACAGGAAGGTTTATTCCCACTTGTAAACAATTGAATTGATGTTCATGCCGGCACCCACCGAGCATAGAATAATATAATCGCCCGACTTTATTTCCTGACCTTCCATGTCGCCTTTCACAATCAGATCGAGCAGGGTGGGAACTGTAGCGGTTGACGAGTTACCAAGTTTTTCGATGCTCATTGGCATAATACCTTCGGGGATTTCCTTTTGGTTGTACAATTTGAAAACTCCTTTCAAAATAGCCTCGTCCATTTTCTCGTTTGCCTGATGAATCAACACTTTTTTAATGTCGTTCAATTGCAAACCGGCTTTCTCAATGCTGTCTTTCACAACACCCGGAACATGGTTCAGCGCATAAACATACAGTTTGTGCCCAGCCATTTTTATATACAGGTCTTTGCCTTCGAAATCGGGGTTCAGCGAGGGGCCAAAAGTGAGCAGGTTTGCATAAGGCGAGCAATCCGAGCGGCTCGCATGAGCCAAAATTCCAGTCGGTTGTTCGCTCCAAACGCCTTCAACAATGGTTGCTCCGGCACCATCCGAAAAAATCATGGTATCGCGGTCGTGCGGATCCGACACGCGCGAAAGCGTATCGGCACCAATAACTACACCCCGTTTAAAGGTTTCGCTGCGAATGTAGGCATCGGCCACAATCATCCCTTGTGTCCATCCCGGACAGCCTGAAATAACATCGTGGCAAATACAGGCCGGATTGTTTATCCCTAGGTTGCGTTTCACCCGGTTAGCCAGCCCCGGCAAGGTATCCACACAGGTTTGCCCCTGATGAATGTCGCCAAAGTTATGACCAAAAATAATGAAGTCGAGGGTTTCCGGATCAATGCCGGCCGAATCGCAGGCATCTTTTACGGCAATGGTTGCCAGGTCAGAGTTCACTTGGTTTTCGCCCAACCAGCAACGTTCTTCAATGTTGGTAATCTCGTGAAATTTTCTGACGATTTCCTCATTCGTTTTGTCAAACGGTTTACGGGTTGAAGGATCGTAAAACTGATAGCTCAGGAAAAAATCGTTTTTAACCACTGTAGGCGGTATACAACGCCCCGTTCCAATAATTTTTGTATAAAGTTTCATGGTCATAAGCTTCAAACCAGCTACCGCTAATTTGTATTTTTAAAAGTCTTTAATTCAAAATTTACACCGTCAAAAACACCGTAGCT
>JBKEAN010000148.1:0-1601 GCA_047972415.1 Mangrovibacterium sp. | reverse complement strand
TGGGTGAAAATCGATTGGGACAAGGTACCGCAAGGCAGCAATGCCAAAGAAGCGCCCCTGGGACATGATTACCAGCTGATTCCTCCAGCCTATAAAATCAACAGTTCCATTACATTTTTAACGGCCGACTCCAGTATGACCATTGGGCTTTCGGTTTACAACCCGAAATTTGCGGAATTGGAAAACTATCAAGGTCATATCGAAGCCAACGGTTATGTTTCCATTAACGCCAAAAATTTTACCAATCAAAGTCAAACCAGTGTAGATGAATACTGGAAGGTTTGGCCAGGTTTGGGCTATTCCGGCGCAGTGGTGGCGACAGATGCCTACTCGTCTGAACCAATAACTGAGCTGGCGAAAATAAAATCCGACAGCCCTGCCCTTTGTTACGATTTCTATACCTTTAACTCGGGCGAAGCCCATGTGCGGGTGCAGGCCGTTCCAAGCCACGCACTGTACGCAGGCAAAGGTGTTCGCTGCGCCGTAGCCATTGACGATGCCGATCCGGTTATTCTCGATTTTCAAACTTTTGACCGCAGTAACGAATGGAAGCAAAACGTACTGAAAAATGCCGCGCTAAAATCAGCCAAACAACAAATTTCCGCTCCGGGGAAACATCGGCTAAGCCTTTGGATGGTCGATCCGGGAGTGATGGTTGACCAGCTATTGATTGACTTGGGCGGCTGGAAGGGAAGCTATGCATTTCCGCCCGAAACGCGTAAAAAGTAAATATTGCCATCTCGGCATAGCTTGTCCGCGTGAAACTGTTGCTTTATATTGAATTGTTATTTGTTGTTGGAAAACAATTCGAACGGAAAAATAAAAAATGGTGAAAGAACAAAATGATACCTCTCCCGTTGGAAAACTTGCTACGACCTGATTCTGAATCGCAATTTTTGTTCTTTCAACCATTTTCAACAGCTTTCAGGCTCACTGAGCTGCCACAAACTTCGCGTCTACTTGGCCATGATGCCCTCTTTTTGGAGCTGTACAACCAGCTCTGCTGCGTATGCTTTGCTAAACTCGGATAGTTTATCAGGGTTAACTACCTCGCTCTGCATCGAAAACAAAATATCGCCCGAACCTGCATCGTAAAAATTGTTTTCGAAGTAATAGGTCTTGTCGGTTTCGTAATAACCTGGCTCGTACACCATTGGGTAGCGAACCCGGTAATAACGCCCAAAACGGCCGAAATAGCCAAAAGTTGGGTATGGTGTGTAACCAGCCGTTCCTTCTACATAGCGGGTATCCGACTGCTTATCAACCAAGGCGACGGTGAGAATACCATCGCAGCCAAATTCTTTCACTTTCCCCAAAATCAATTCTTCGTTATCCGCATTATCGGCAAAGTAATTGGGTTTAAAATGGTCGCTGGCTTTAATCACCTTAAAACCTTTTGCTTCCAGCACGGTTGCCAAATCACTTTCAACCGCTTGCTTGGTAATAATATTATCAACCAAGGCTGAAACGAATACCGACTGATAGGATTTGGTCCCCAGCTTTTGTTCGTCTTTCCACACGCCGGTGTAATAAATTGACGAACAAGCAACTGCCAAAAACGATAAAATAAAAAGTGAAGCAATAATAAATACTGGTTTTTT
>JBKEAN010000147.1:0-2634 GCA_047972415.1 Mangrovibacterium sp. | reverse complement strand
TTTGGACATGAAAAAACTAAACGAAGAGAAAAAAGTATTCGAAGAAACCATTGTTCCGCAATGGCTTAAAAAAGCCAAAGAACGCGAAGACAGCTGGAAAGTATCCATGAACTAATTCCATTAACCCTTCACACAGACAACACAATATGATGAAAAAACTAGTTATATCCGTCGTCGCCCTCGTGGCGATGGCGGCTAGCCCAAGTTACGCACAATTTAGTCTGGACGGCGAATTCCGTCCGCGTACCGAACTCAGCCACGGATTCAAAGCACTGGCGGCCAAAGATCAGGATGCTTCGTGGTTCACCTCGCAACGCACCCGGCTGAACGCCTATTACAAATCGGACAAAATTGTGACCATGCTGAGCTTACAGGATGCTCGCATCTGGGGAAGCCAGGCACAAATTACGAGTAACGAAGATTATGCAACCTCCATCCACCAGGCTTGGGCCGAAGTGTTGCTGAGCCCCGGTTTTACGGTAAAAGTTGGGCGCCAGGAAGTAATTTACGACGACCACCGTATTTTTGGAAACGTGGGCTGGGCGCAACAAGCCCGCTCGCACGACATGCTTATTCTGAAGTACCAGAAAGACATTGCCCTGCACTTCGGTTTTGCCCACCACGAAAACAGCAACCCGGCAAACAACCTTTTTGATGGTGCCGATGCTTATAAAAACCTGCAATTTCTGTGGTTTAACAAGAAGTGGGACAAAGCCAGCCTCAGCTTATTGGCCTTAAACAATGGTGTTCCAGAACAAGTTGATACCGAACAAAAAGTGCGCTACAGCCAAACCTTTGGCGGACACGGCACCTTTGCCATTGGCGAAGTTAATTTTGTCAGCAATGCCTACCTGCAAACCGGAAAAACCGGCAACAATGTTGATTTGAGCGCTTATAACCTGATGTTGGAAGCCTCGGTGAAGCAAGGTTTCACCCTCGGATTCGAACGCCTTTCGGGTACAGCCTATGACGATGATAAAAACAAATCCTTCAACCCACTTTACGGAACCAACCACAAGTTTAACGGCTACATGGACTACTTTTATGTAAGCAACCACCTGAACGATGTTGGCTTGGACGACATCTACCTGAAATACGGCTATAAAAACGACAAATGGGCCTTGGATGCGCACCTGCACTATTTTGCCACTGCTGCCGACATAAATCCCGATGCCAAGAAAGGTTTAGGTACAGAAATTGACCTGCAAGCGGCCTACAAAATCAGTGGAGAAGCAAACATTAGCTGTGGCTACTCCATGATGTTTGGCACCGACAGCATGGAATTGCTGAAAGGCGGCGACAAATCGACCACCAACTACTGGGCCTATGTGATGCTCACCGTTACTCCGAAGTTTATAAAATAATTGTTCCAATAGATTCGTACAAGGAGCCCGGTTCTGGATGAACCGAGGCTCCTTTTTTTCGGCTTTTCAGCTTTTACAGCTTTTTCGTCCGAAAACGTTATCTTCCACGCAAACAAAATTGTTATGAAACGAAAAACCTGGCAAACGCCCTGGGCCTACCGCGAAGGGATGATCATTGCCTCCGGATTGTTGCTGATTGGATTTGCCATGCAACTGGCACTTCGGGGACACGAGTTTCAGCTTCCCCCTTGGCCGGGCAATTTATACATGGCCCTCTCTTTTGCAGCTATCCTTTTACTTTTGCACTTTTTTTACCGCAGCAGCGGCATTGTTAATTGGTTTCGCTCGGTACCGGCAGCCATTACGTCGGCAGCATTGTATTGCGGCCTGGCTATTTTAATGGGAGTCATTCCGCAAACGCAATCTTCGTCCGAAATCATTAACACGCTCGGCCTAAACCGGCGTACCAGCTCCTGGGCTTTTGCCTTGGCCAACCTTTATTTTCTGACCTGCCTTGGCTTGGCAACCCTAAAACGCCTTATTCCGTTTAGGATGAAAAACCTGGGCTACACCTTCAACCACCTGGGGCTATGGATTACACTTATAGCTGCCAGCCTTGGCAGTAGCGATTTGCAACGCCTGAGCATGGCTTGTTACGAAGGGAAAATTGAATGGCGGGCCCAAAATGAACAAGGGCAACTGGTTGAATTAGCCTTAGCCATTGAATTGAAAGACTTCAAGCTGGAAGAATACCCGCCGAAAATAACCCTGATTGACCACCACACCGGAAAAATTGCATTACAAAACAAAAAAAGCCAGTACTTTTCGTTGGCCGATGCTCCGGGTACGCTTGGTAATTACCAGGTTGAAGTTGAAAAATACCTGCCCGAAGCGGGTTTCATTGGCGAACGATTTGAACGGGTAAACGAACCCGGCTCGCCGCCTGCTGCCCAACTTAAAGTAACCGACAAGCGGAACGGACAAACCGTTAGCGGGTGGATTAGCTCTGGTAGTTTCCGCCAGCAACCGTTTGCCCTGAAGCTTGACCCGCAAAACTCGCTGGTGATGCTTCCGCCCGAGCCTAAAAAATTTCAATCCGACATCCGGGTTTCATTCCCCGACGGCAAACAATACGACACCACCCTCGAAGTAAACAAACCCTTCAGCATAAACGGGTGGAAACTGTACCAACTGAGTTACGACTCGGAAAAAGGGCGCTGGTCGGAGCTGAGCGTAATTGAACTGGTGCGCGACCCCTGGCTACCGGCCG
>JBKEAN010000146.1:0-12312 GCA_047972415.1 Mangrovibacterium sp. | reverse complement strand
TATTCCATGATGGGCTGCTGCAAAGCGGCCGGGGTAAACTTCCGCGACTGGATGGTTTTCTTTCTGGAAAATGTTCACCGCTACGACAACGATTACACCAAGGATCTGGCTGAACTACTACCGCACAACTTCAAACCCCTAAGCCAAAGTCACTCCTAAACCGCTCAAAGTTCTCCGAACATTTTAAAGAAACTTTGAAAGAAAACCACTCCGTCTACAAAAACAAGACGGGGTTGGCCGAATGGTTACTCGCCAGTTGCTGGCTTGGTGCAAAAAATGAATTTTCACTGTCTCTCCCCTGCCAACACCCTTACGGCTAAGAACAATCCCATTCGATCTAAAAAGAATTATGGAAGGGAGCGAGAGCCCATCATTGTATACTTCGCCGATGTCTTTTTCCCGAAACTTGTTTTTTATTGTATTTCATTCGAATGCACAGCCGCAAAACACAATAACAACTCAACCTTTTTCAGCCACTTACTTACAAATATCACTATTTCTATCATTACATCTCAGTTACAATCTTACGTCGAAAACATTCAAAATTTCACACAAAACCTGCGATAGGACAGACTATTTTTATTGACATTTAATAACAATAAAGGCTGTCTGCATTGGGTGGTTTTGGAGCCAAAAGGGCTCATTCGTCCTTTGAGTATTTCTTATATCGATGCAGCAATACTGTTTTAAAATCGTTTTCGGTATAGTTAGCGGAATATTAAGACTGAAGCGGAATAGGTTGACATCTCACGTCTCAGTACTTTCGTTACCGTATTATTACTAAATTTGAACGAACGAATTCTAACGCCTCGGATTAGACCAGCTATGCCTATCAATAGCACCGATGGAAGACAAGCAGATATTATTACTTTTTAACACCGACGATAAATTAGCTTTAGAGAAGCTTTTTGCAAAATATTACCGGCCCCTTACTATTTACGGATTCAAATATTTGGATGAAATAGAAGTAGCTGAGGATATTGTGCAAGATGTTATTGTTCGCTTCTGGGAAACTAAAAAGTACCTGAATGTTTGCGGATCGTTAAGAAACTATTTATTTACAGCAGTCCGTAACCGCGCCATCAATTACCTGGAAAGTTTTCATTACGCCAAAAAAAGTTATCTGGATTTGCTTGACGAGAGTTTCCTGTTTGAGCAGTTTCTGGATGAAGAATTGGAGGAACGAAGCGAAAAGCTCAGATTGGCAATGACTGAACTTCCGGACAAAATGAGACAAATACTCCAGTTAATTATTTTCGAAAACAAACCGCAGAACGAAGTGGCCATGGAGTTGAATATCTCGTTGAACACCGTTAAAACCCAGCTAGCGCGTGCCAAACAGAAACTAAAAACTTCTGTCAGCTGGATACTTCTTATTCTTTTAAACTAGCGACACACGCGATTTTATTCATCAACGCTGACGTTTTTCTCAATTTGTTTTTTCATTCAATACAAACCGTTTTTTTTGCAGAAAAGGCTGCGCCCTGCTTGTTCCGACCGGTTCAATTCTTCCACTACGTAGTCCACTACCGAGTAAAAGTAATTAATTCAACCTCTATCTACTGTCAATCAAATCATTACCAGTAACTACAAATAGATACTTTTACAACAATCGCTTGGTCAATAATAATTACTATTCACACACATTCTGATGTCTTTTTCTGGATTGTCCGGCAAAAAATGCTCAAAAAAATTAAAAAAAGATTAAAAAAAGCCAATTGGCTTGTCATCCTTTCTTTACCTAGCCCTGTCTATATCATGTAGCTTCACTAAAATACGAGGTTTTTCCCATTCTGACATTGCAAATAGTTTTGATTCCGGCATTTGCCAATCGGGTTTGAGGTTCAGCTCTTCGCACCTAAAGCTTGGGATTAATACAAATGAATAATGAAAAAATTTACAATCGCATATCTGTTGCAGCAACATTGCAAAGGACAATTGAGCGAAGAGGAATACACTGAGTTTCAGCAATGGCTGAAGGAAGATATAGCGAACAGGCAATACGCCAAAGAAATGCTGAAAATTTACCGGACTTCCCGTGCGGCTGATTTGTATGGCTCTATCTCCCACCAGCAAAGCCTTAACAATACAATGAACCGGGTTAACGAAATAAAGCAAAGCCGGATTCGGAGGCGTTGGGTGGCACTTGCTGCATCTGTTGCTGCATTCGCCATTTTGTTTGGTGCTTCGCAGTTGGTTCTGGAACCCGAAAAGCCAACAGTACCTGTAGTTGTTTCACCTTCCATCGAGGCGGGAAACTCAAAAGCAACCTTGGTGCTGGGCTCAGGAAAAGAAGTAATCCTTGATGAACTGCAGGATTCTTTGATAGAAACCGTTAGCGGAGGAATGATAAAAAATAAAAATAATTTATTGAGTTACGAGGCGCAACCAAACAATCAGCATGAGGTAAATACCATTCGTACACCACGTGGTGGCGAGTACAGGCTGGTACTTTCCGATGGAACAAAAGTTTGGTTGAATGCAGAATCGGAATTGAGCTATCCGACAAGCTTTTCCGGAAACATCCGTGAAGTTAGCTTAAAAGGCGAAGTTTACATGGAAGTAGCGAAGAATCCGGACAAACCATTTATTGTGAATACATCAAAAGGTAAAATTCGGGTGCTGGGTACGGCCTTTAACGTAAAAAATTACGAAACCGATAAGCAACTGGTTGCTACTTTGGTTGAAGGAAAAATAAACTTGAGCAATGCGCACAAATCCGTGGTGCTCACACCCTCGATGCAGGCTTGCGTTGGCGAAGGCAATTCTGAAATATCGGTCAAAAAGGTTGATCCGGCACTGTACACAGCCTGGAAAGACGGCGAGTTTGTATTCCGTGACCAGAGCCTGCAAGAGATGATGGAACTGCTTTCGCGTTGGTACGATTTTGATTATAAGTTCGAAAATGCGACGTTGAAAGAAATGAGGTTTTCAGCAGACATCAAACGTTACAATGATTTGACGGAGCTCCTTGCCGTACTCGAAAAAACCAAAGATGTAACATTTGAAATAAATCAGAAAACACTGATAATAAGATAAAAAAAAAATAGCGGAATGGGTCGGCCAACCCACCCCGCTCATAGTTAAAATAAGTATAACCGATAGTTAGTCTTTAGAATGAAGAGAACCGAAAAACTATCCTTCCGCATTAGCGGGGGAGAAAGATCGTCATTAACAGCGAGGATAACAAGCTTCTTTTGCTTTTTGTTTTTGCTGTTAATAACAAGTAGCGCGTACTCGCAATCGGCTAAGGTAACGCTTAGCCTGAAGAATGCAGGTATTGTTGAAGTGATGGATGAAATTAAGAAGCAGAGCGGGTACAAATTTGTTTACCGTACGGATTTGTTTAAGAACCTTGGGACGGTGGATGTTGACACTTCTCAGAAGCCGGTGAGCGAAGTTCTGAGAGAACTGCTTCAACCAAAGGGCTTCGAATTTGAGATGGTTGACAATGCCATTGTTATTCGTCAGGCACCAGCTGTACGCAAAGAAACAAAAGCACCAGTCACTCAAAAAGTCACCATCCAGGGTATTGTAAAGGATTCCAAGGGGGCACCACTCCCCTTTGTTGCCATTATGGTGAAAGGCACAACAACCGGAACAATGTCTGATATAGAAGGAAATTACACATTGACTTTTGACAAAAAAGACAATGCGGTGTTGGAAGTGTCGAGCTTAGGCTACGAGAGCCTGGAAATTGCCTATACCGGCCAGAACAGCATCAACCCTGTTTTAACCGAATCATCACAAGGCGTGGATGAAGTAGTAGTGGTTGCTTACGGAACCCGTAAAAAAGGTACTATTGCAGGCTCAGTATCGACCATAAAGGCCGACAAAATGGAAAATGTACCCGCTGCCGGGTTCGACCAGGCTTTACAGGGTTCAACACCTGGATTAACAGTAGTATCGTCATCGGGTGAACCCAGCAAGGCCGCTAGCTTTCAAATACGTGGTACCAACTCTATCAACTCGGGTACCAGCCCCTTGTTTATTTTGGATGGTGTTCCAATTTCAAGTGCTGATTTTAACACCATTAACCCTGGCGATATTGAATCGGTTTCGGTATTAAAAGATGCCTCGTCAACTTCAATTTACGGGGCACGTGCAGCAAATGGTGTTGTGGTAATTACCACCAAAAGAGGCCAAAACGGGACAGCAGCAAAAATTACATTTCGCGCACAAGCTGGTGTTTCGCAACTGTCAAGCGACAACTGGACACTGATGAATACCGCAGAGCGCATACAGTACGAACAAGAAATTGGCCTGGATGACGGACAGGATTACGACAAACTCTCGTTGATTGATGTGAACTGGTTAAACATGGTTTTCAACGATTCGGCTCCGCTGCAAAACTACGAATTGTCGATTAGCGGGGCATCCAACGATGTAAACTACTTTATCTCGGCAAACTATTTCGATCAGGATGGGATTACCACCGGATCGATGTTTCGCCGTTATTCAACCCGTGCGAACATTGAATTGCGGGCCAGCGAAAAAATTAAAGTCGGAACCAACTCAATGTTGACTTACGAAGAGTTTGAACGAGCCGAAGAAGGAAGTTACTCGTTGGTAACGCCCATCTCTGCTTCGCGCTTTATGCTTCCTTACTGGAACCCATACAACGAAGACGGTTCGCTGGCTTCAATTAATGATGGCAGCTGGAAAGGAACCGGGGAAAACCCGCTGGAGTGGATGGAAAACAATCCGGCCAATAATAAAAAGTATAAAGCCATTTCGTCGTTGTTTGTGCAATATGCGCCTACCGAAAACTTAACGATCCGCTCGCAAATGGGGGTCGACTACACGCAGGCTACATTTTTCACAAAAAGTAACGCCAGCTATTTGCCCAATAACGGTGAAGGTAGCGCCGGACGGAGCTCAAGTACGCTTGTCAATTTGAGCATAACCAACACGGCGAATTATAAAATCGATTTCAATAAAACACATTTCCTGAATTTTCTGCTTGGACAGGAAGGCGTGAATTACCGGCAAGAGAGCTTTTATTTGCGCACGGCCGGCCAAACAAACGACAAGTTAGTAAACATATCAACCGGGACTCGCGCTTCGAGTTGGGGCGATAATTCCGAAGAGTACGCTTACCTGTCGTTCTTCGGCCGGGGCGAGTACAACTACCTGGGCCGTTACTACCTTGACTTTTCGGTCCGTACCGATGGTTCTTCGCGCTTTGGTACCGACAGCCGTTGGGCTACCTTCGGTTCGTTAGGTCTGATGTGGGACATTCGGCGCGAAGCTGCATTTAAAGATCGCAGTTGGTTAACCAATTTGCAATTGGCCTTCAGTACCGGGACTTCGGGAAACTCTTCGATTCCGAATTACGACCACCTGGCACTGGCCGGCGGAGATATCGACTATTTGGGTAACGGTGGATTAATACCGCTGCAACGAGGTAACGAGAACCTAAGCTGGGAAAAACTTTGGACCAGTAACCTGGCCTTGCGCCTGGGTGTATACAACCGGTTCAATGCTGGTATTGAATTCTATAATAAACTAACAACCGACATGCTGATGAGTGTGCCGGTGAGTTATGCCGACGGTGGCTACGGGTTTCAATGGGACAACATTGGCTCCATGGTCAACCGGGGAGTGGAAATGAGTTTCGATTATGACGTAATTCGCAATGATAGATTTCGGTGGAATTTGAATGCAAACGTATCGTATAACCGGAACAAATTAGTTGAATTATACAATGATGTAGACGAATATACCGTAGGAACAACCGGGGTAAAACTAGTCGTTGACCATTCGGTAAGCGAATTTTACCTTAACCGGTTTGCCGGTGTAAACCCCAATAACGGCGATGCGCTATGGTACACCAAAGACGGCGAAGTAACAACAGAATATAACGAATCGGACAAAGTGCTCACAGGCAAAAGCTACATTGCTCCCTGGCAAGGTGGTTTCGGAACAACCGCATCTTACGCCGGCATAACACTGACGGCCCAATTCAGCTGGATGGCAGACCGATACGTACTGAACAACGACCGCTTTTTTGAAGAAAGCAATGGCCTTTATGCGGTTTACAACCAGTCGAAACGCTTATTGTACGACCGCTGGAAAAAACCGGGAGATGTAACCGATATTCCCCGTCACGGTGTGACCCCGCAAATTGACGATCGTTTTCTGGAAGATGCTTCTTTTTTACGCCTGAAAAATGTGATGCTGAGTTACGAAATTCCGCCATCAACGCTGAAAAAATTAGGATTCATCGAGAAAATGCGTGTTTACGGACAAGGGCAAAACCTGTTAACGTTTACCTCATTCTCAGGCCTTGACCCCGAAACAGCAAGTAACCTTTATGCGGCGCAATATCCGTTGACACGCCAGTTTACCCTTGGATTGGAAATCGTGTTTTAACCCAACACTAAAGTAGATTATGATACGAAAAATAAAAATATACATGATTGTGGCCGCCACTGCATTGTTGGCCTCTTCTTGTCTTGAAAAATTTCCGGAAGACGCGGTGCTTGAAAAAGATGCCATCAACACCGTAACCGACGCCGACCAAGCGATTTTAGGAATTTATGCAACCTTTAAGGATGCCAGCCTGTATAGCGGATTATTAACCCTATTACCTGATATTCAGGGTGATTTTGTGTATGCTATCGATGGGTACAGCAACCGGTACGGCGAGGTTTGGCGCTGGGAAATTCAACCTACAAACACCAACGTGAGAGCCGTCTATGGCACTCTGTACAAGCTTATAGGCCGCTGCAATTTCCTGCTCGAAGGAGTCGCAAAAATCGAAAACATGGTTGACGACGACGGTTTTGCCAGATTGCAGCAATACAAAGGAGAAGCATATTTTGCACGTGCTTTGGCTTATTCAGAGTTAGTGAAATTATTCTGTAAAGACTACGATGCTGCAAAAGCAGCCAGCACTCCGGGGGTGGTATTGGTTTCGTCGTATTCGAATGCTGGTGAGTTAAAAAGGGCTTCACTGGAAGATTCTTATCAATTCATTTTAGACGATCTGGAGTTGGCCCGCGAATACTTGGATGACGAGGATAGCGATGGCAATGTTTATTACAACCAACCCTATTTTACGAAATACACCGTTGAATCGCTGTATGCACGCATTTATTTGTATATGGACAATGCAAAACTGGCAATAGAACACGCAACAAATGTGATAGAAAGCGGCCAGTTTAAGTTGGCTAGTGTCAACGAGTACACCTTAAGTGGTTCTACATCAGTTAACGATTACCAGTACATGTGGATGATGGACGAATCGGCAGAAATCATCTGGAAAGTTGGTTTTCAGGGGCCAAATTCGTTTGGAGGCGCTTTGGGAACCGCGTTCCTGAATTACCGTGCCGGACGCGGTTACACGCCCGACTATGTACCGGCTTCGTGGGTACTCGATTCGTATAGCACGTACGATAAGCGCGAAACCGCATTTTTTCAGCGGATTACAACCTCTCACACCCACGGTTTAACCTGGCAATTGCTGATAAAGTACTATGGTAATTACTCATTCATAAATAATTACAATTTATACCACACCAATATGCCCAAGGTATTCCGCTTATCGGAATTGTACCTCATCCGGGCCGAGGCTTATGCAATGGAAGGCAACTATACCTATGCCGCAAAAGATATTACCTCGCTGCGTAAAGCACGTTATACCTCTTACAGCTCAACCTCGCTGGATGCAGGTAATTGGTTGAACGTTATTTCTGAAGAGCGCACAAAAGAATTGTATATGGAAGGTTTTCGGTTGAACGACCTGAAGCGCTGGAAAAAAGGGTTTACACGTGAAGCCCAGGCCAACTCTGTTAATCCGGGAGACGAACTTAAAATCTCGGCAAGCAACCCGTTGTTTGTTTGGCCAATTCCGCAGCACGAATTA
The DNA here is from genome assembly GCA_047972415.1 of Mangrovibacterium sp. Lineage (GTDB taxonomy): Bacteria > Bacteroidota > Bacteroidia > Bacteroidales > Prolixibacteraceae > Mangrovibacterium. Next base: position 4,442 of record JBKEAN010000146.1, on the reverse strand, counting down.
GATATTCCGGGAGCCGACATTGCTCCGAACGATAGCAACAACTAACATAGGTTGAACTGGTAACGAATAAGATATGAATACTAAAACAAAAACAATCGTAAAAATTTGGTCGCTGGTGCTTCTGATCTGCGGTATACTACAAGCCTGCAAGGATGATGCAGTTACCTATACCGGACCCGATTTAGTCCAGTTTGCCGACACCATGGTGGTGTTACCGGTGATGGACAGCGAAACCTACCACGAAATTTATATTTCGTCATCTCAGACGGTTAACTACGACCGTAACTTTGGAGTTGAAGTAGTAGCAACCAAAAGCAATGCCCAGGAAGGCTACCACTTCGATCTGGAAAGCACGACGGTAACCATTAAAGCCGGTGAGCGGGTTGCAGCCCTTAAAATACGTGGTTACGAAGACAAAATTGCAGAAAGCGATTCACTGGCCTTGACCCTGCATTTGCTGAATGTGGACGACCAATTTGGTTTAAAAGGAACCGTTTCTCACGTTATTCTTCAACGTGTTTGTCCGTTCGATATTAACAATTTTCTGGGGCCTTGTATCCTCGAGTCGCAGTTCCTCAATAGCTACACCATGCAAGACCTTCGCTTGCTTGAGACTGTTCAGGATCCGGAAAATGCAATGGGCATTATTATAAAAGACTATTTTCAAGATGGTTACGATCTGAAAGTCCGCTTCAATAACGAAGACCCGGTGAACCCGGTACTTGAAATGGAAGATGGTCAGAACGTTGGTCGAGGTTCCGATTTCTTTGGGTATATCTATGGCGATGATATCCTGCGTATCGCCCAGCCAAACAATTACGTATCATCATTCAACTCGTGCGAAGGATATATTGTACAATACAGTACAATTTATGTTGAAGAAGTGGGCGAAGTTGGAACTTACACCACCGTAGTAAATTGGATTACAGAAGCTGAAGCAGATTATTTAAGAAGACAAGGTTATTAACCTTCCTTAAAAACTGGAATTATGAAAATAGATTATCTGAAAATACTTTTCAAAACCTTCGTTCTTGTAACGATGGTTTTATCCGTTACATGTTGTAACGACAATGACAACGAAGAACAGGTAACTCCAATCTTTCCTGAAACGGTTGATTTAAACATCAGCCAACCGGGCGAGGTGGCCAGCTTTACCTTTGAAGCAAATTTGCCGTGGACTTTAAGTTCGTCCCGTATCTGGTGTAAGTTTATTAGCGAAGAAGATACACTGCCCGCCCTGCAGGGTGCGGCCGGAACTTACACGGTTTCGGTTTTACTTACCGACGATGCCTGGAAATTTGAAGATAAAGCGGTAGAGTTGCGCATGGGTATGGCTAGCCAAGCCAGCGTGGTTGCCAAGCTGACCCGCGATGCACAAGTTTATACGGTTGCTGCATATGGCGCCACTGCAACGGATACCATTGATGCAGCTCGCCCCGTAAAATTATTGTGGAATTCGTATGGGACAACCATTACAAATGCAAAGTTGAGCTTGACTGCAAATTTCAACTGGTATCTGGCAAGCTGGCCAGAATGGGTTAGCTTTACCAGCACCAATAATCTTAGCGGAAAAGCTGGCGAGCTGGTTTCGAACACCTGCCGGTTCAACTCGGCTGATATTTCTATCCGCAGCAAGCTATCGGGAGACCTGGTTTATGCTGACAGAGATGGAGTAGAGCGTTTGCGGATTCCGATTTATTACGAGGGAATGCGTGGCGATATCGTTCAGTTTAACATCCCCAATGGGGCGAAAAACAATTTCTGGTTCGATCAGCCAGGAGCAACTTTTTGGAACGTATCAACCGCAGGCGAAATTACCGGGCTTACAGAAGGCCCACTTCCGATAGAGGTTGTCGCCAGCGATAAACAAGCTTTATACACCTGTTTCCTTTCCGAAGATGAAACTGGATTGCATATTTTGCCCGAAGCCAATCGCTGGTTTAGTGCAACGGAACCAACCGACGCTAATAACTGGACTATCAGCATCAGCCCCGAAGCTAATAACTCAACGGCTGTTCGCAAAAGTCAGGTTGTTGTTTTAACCGATAGCATTTTCAACAATGATGTCGTAAAGGGCAACTTCTCCAACATACTTGAAATTAATGCGAGTACGAAAAAATCGGTAATTAAAAGCGCTTATTCAAAATATCAAGCCCTCGCATTTTCTCAGAAAAAACCGGTGGGCGAGCTCGGGTTCATCGTTACTGCATCCAATGGTACTGTTTACCCGGCAACTTTGGTTACCGATGCCGACCAAACCCTTTATGGTACAAAAAACGTGTACCACTGTAGTTTGGGCAATCCAACACCCAACCAGGTTACGATTGTTGCAAAAGAGTATGAAAATCCATATCTGGACCTAGTCTTTACGCTGAATGGGGTAAATACGAAATGGAACGGAGTAACTCTCTCCACAAGCGGTACCACGCTTACCATGAAGAACGTTACCACAAGTGCAACCAGTACGCCAATGGTACTTACTTATTACCAAAACGGGGCTGTGTTTTGTGTGTTAATCCTTCAAAAGGGTTAAATACAGAACATGCAAGTTTGGTTACAACAATAACACATTGAATTTGTAATAAATGAGAACATTATCAATATACACAAAAAACATCCTGCTGTTGATACTGGTGGCGGGACTTAGCTTTCTGACCGGTTGTTCGGACGACGATTCGCTGGACCCGGAGAAAGGCAACGGAATGTTGCAGTTCCGGTTGTATAAACAAGTTGAATTAAGCACCAAATCGACCAATGCACCTCTGAATAAGCTTTATGATGCAAAAAAAATACGGGTGGTATTGAATGATGAGGATAATAACACCATTATTCAAACTCTGAAACTGGAATCTTTCGATGAGGAAAACGCTGAGTATGGATTAACTAGTGAGAAACTGGAATTGCTCGAAGGAACTTACGAATTGATAGGTTACTACTTGTACAATGCAAAGGACGAGGAAATTAAATCGGACGAGCCTGACAATTCCGAGAAAATTGTTGTGTTGAGCGGAGGCCTGACGAAGCAATCGATATATGTGGATGCATTGGCCTACGGAAAAACTCGTTTTTACCTGATCAAAGACTTTATTATGCAAACAAAAGCAACGTCAGATGAACCGAGCTTCCCTTTTCGTTTAATAAAAGAGGTAGATATAACCATCAAAAATGTGCAAACACAAAGTGAAACGATATTCAATAACCTGCCCGTGACTTATCTCGAAGGATTTGAAGGGGAAGAAGCAGGAACACCACTTTCCGCAGTTGGCCGGGTTGATTCGTTAATCGTGCTCGAAGCCGGAACCTATGCGGTTACCAAATATGTTATCTCCAATAAAGGTGGCATCACGGTTTATGATACCAACACAGCACCATCCGAAAATGAGTTTGTCGTTGAAAACAACCTCGTTCAGGAAGCCGAAGTTCCGGTCCGCATTGCGAAAGCAGCTGCCCATATTCAGGATTATATGGCATTGCGTGCTATTTGGGAAGCGCTTGACGGTGAAAACTGGTCCTTCTCGGGCGACAATTATCCGCGAGGTACAAACTGGGATTTCAACAAAGATATCGACATGTGGGGCGAGCAGCCGGGTGTATCAATGAATAGCTCCGGACGTGTTATCGGTTTAACCATTGGTGGTTTTGGCCCCAGCGGTGTTGTTCCGGATGAAATTGGCCTTTTGAGTGAACTCTCAACATTAATTCTGGGTGAAATAAACGACATGAACGGAAATTTCAGCCCATCGATTAAAGCGAATAATAGCAAGAGCTACTATTCCGACAGTCAGGACAGCGATTCCAGACTGAACGATTTGTACTTTCAAAACTACGTGAAAACAAATTCACTTGCCCATTTCTCCGAAATAAGCCAACGCGCAATTGCGATCTCTAAAAACGTACCTTTTTCGCTGGCAGACATTACGATCCCTAATTTGACGCCAAAAATCGGAACTTTGACGAACCATATTACGGCAATTTCGGACGAAATAAAGAACCTCTCGAAGTTGACCTCGTTCAGCATTGCAAACAGCCCTATCGCGGAGATTCCGGATGTATTGGATCAACTTCCAACGCTGACGGACGTCCAGGTAGCTAATTGCCCGAACCTGAAAAGTTTTCCGGACGTATTAACGCGTTTAGATGCTATTGTTGCAATTAATATAGCCATGAACCCACAGATTTCGGATGAGGAAATGCGCCGGGGGCTGGATAAAATGGCCGTTTACGAAGGTCAAAAAGCAACAAAAACAATTCAGTTGCTATACCTGAGTTATAATAACCTCACTACCCTGCCCGCCAGCTTTAGCAGCCTGGAACGTTTGGCTGGAATTGAATGTACACATAATAAGCTCGAAGTGCTGCCTGCCCTAGGCGCAAAGGTCAGTCCTGTGCTTTTATATTTCTCGTACAATAAAATTCATACGATACAAACAGACGGCGAAGGT
>JBKEAN010000145.1:0-21822 GCA_047972415.1 Mangrovibacterium sp. | reverse complement strand
CAAATTATCAAAGTTGAAATCGGCGTAATAAACTGGGTTTTCAATATCAAACTCTTTCAATAACTTGCGTGAAACAAGTCCCAGTTCAACAATTTCTCTGTTGTTTTGACCGGAATAAACCAAACCCTCTGCAATTAAATCGTTGCCGAAGTCTTCGGCTTTCAAACGCTCCATTCTTATACCGAACTTCAACAGCAGGTTTTCCACGTATGCCTTCAACTGAAAGAATGAACTGCCATTTTGCGGCACTGCCCAACTTTCGCGTTCTTTTTGCCCACTAACAAACAGGGCCAGGTGTTCTTCTTCCTGGTAATTTTTCAGTGGATTTTCAATCAGCTCCGAGCCGGTTTTAAAATAGCAGTTGCCAAATTCGAACAAGCGCAAATCGGCATTCCGGCGATTGGCATTGTAAGCAATGGCTTCTAAACCACCAAATAACAGGTTTTGGCGCATAGCTCCCAGGTCGGCGCTAAGCGGATTGGCCAGTTTTACCGTGTTTTCATCATTCAATGAGCTGCGGTTTTCGTAGTAAGAAATCCGGGTCAACGAGTTCGACCAGATTTCGTTAAAACCTTGCGCTGCCAGCATATCGCCTGCGATATTCCGGATTTTTACAGGATCGGGTTTTATCGAATACTGAAGCGAAGCATTAACCTGCGTCGGAATTTCGATGTTGTTGTAACCGTATATGCGAAGAAGTTCCTCTACAATATCGGCTTCACGTTTTACATCAACGCGGTAAGGCGGAACCGCCAGCGAAAGACCGGTTTCGGTTTCTGCCTCTATTTTTATTTCGAGCGAAGTGAGAATGTTTTTGATTACGTCCACGCCCAAATCTTTACCAATTAATCGCTTGATGTTGGCAAATGTCACATCGACTTTAAAATCGGCAATTGGGTTCGGGTAAATATCAATTACTTCGCTTGATATGCTTCCTCCGGCCACTTCTTTAATCAACAAGGCGGCACGTTTCAGTGCCCAAAGTACGTTGTTCGGGTCGGTTCCGCGCTCGAAACGGAACGAGGCATCGGTACTCAAACCAAAACGCCGTGCAGTTTTACGAATGTAAACCGGATCGAAACAAGCTGACTCAAGAAAAATATTTTTTGTCGAATCTTTCACACCGGATTTAATACCCCCAAAAACGCCGCCAATACACATGGCCTCCTCTGTGTTGCAAATCATCAGATCGTCGGGGTTTAATTCGCGTTCAATGCCATCGAGGGTCATAAATTTGGTTCCGGCAGGCATGGTTTTTACCAATACTTTTCCGCCTGTAATTTCGTCGGCATCGAAGGCATGCAAGGGTTGACCGCATTCAAACAAGACATAATTCGTGACGTCAACCACATTATTAATCGAATGAAGACCAATCGCTTTTAATCGGTTTTGCAGCCACTCGGGCGATTCTTTCACTTCAACCCCGCTAATGGTAAGGCCGCTGTACCGGGGGCAAGCTTCAGGCTTTAGTACTTCGATTGGAATTTGAAGATTATGATTGTCAACCTTAAATGCATCAACCAACGGGCGGGTGTACGCAATAGCTTGTGTTTTGCGCAGGTAGGCAGCCAGGTCGCGGGCAATGCCAAGGTGCGAGGCGCTGTCAATGCGGTTTGGGGTTAAATCAACTTCAATGCAATAGTCTGATTCTACATTGAAATATTCAGAAGCCGGCGTTCCAACAACAGCCGATTCGGGCAATACCATAATGCCTTCGTGGTTGTGGCCTAGCCCGATTTCGTCTTCGGCGCAAATCATGCCTTCGGAAACTTCGCCGCGTATTTTCGATTTTTTAATCTGAAATTCATTGTCGCCGTCATACAACGTGGTGCCGATGGTTGCCACAACTACTTTCTGCTCGGCTGCAACATTTTGGGCACCGCAAACAATGGGTAAAATTTCGCCGTTGCCAACATCAACCGTCGTTTTGCTCAGGTGGTCCGAGTTCGGGTGCTTTTCGCAGGTAACCACCTGCCCGATAACAAGGCCACGCAAACCACCGCGGATACTTTCAACTTCTTCAATTCCGCCCACTTCGAGCCCGATTTGGGTGAGAATACGTTCCAAATCTTCGGGGCGAAGGTCGGTTTGGATATAGTCTTTTAACCACTTATATGAAATGTTCATCTGTAAGGATTTGATTTTTAGTAACCTGTTGAATATTTTCGGCTGCAAATACGCGCGGCCTGTCGTTCAAAATAAAAGCTGAAAGCGATTCGCAATCAGCTACTCCAAAACAAAACCGGGGCTTTTTCGAAGTCCGACAAAAATAAGCATTTTTTGAGCCGGGGCAAAGTTTGAAATGCGGAATAATGAATACAAAAAAAGATGTTTGCGCCAGGCCTGAATTGCCTGGCATATTTCGGCATTTATACGTTTAAATCTTTTGTCGCTTTTCGCTTCAACCCTTTGTTGATTGCTTTAAACAGCAACCTAGCGTTAACGGGTTTGATGAGCAGATCGATGCCGCCGGCTTCCCTGATTTTTTCCCGTTCTTCAGGCATCGAATTTGCCGACAACGCAATGATGGTCTTTTTGCCATGGCGAACGTGCAACTGGCGGATGAGGTCAAGGACGGGTAGCGCCGCGCTTCGGATGTTCAGAATGGTGATGTCGATTGGAATGCCTTCGTCCATTTGTGATAAAACACCTGCATAGCTGCCAGCAGTAAGGATTCTTGCCTGGGTAGATGTGAGCAAATTTTTTAGGGCAGCGCTGCTAACCGGGTCCTCGTCGGCGATGAGAATGCAAAAACCGGTATAATCGGGGACGGGCAGTTTTAGCACCTGTTTGCGAACGAACATTGTATCCGGAGCAACCGGGATGGTGACAATGAAATTACTCCCTTTATCAACTTCAGACTCGAAGCGGATGTTCCCGCCAAGTATCTGAACCAAGTTTTTACAAATTGACAAGCCAATACCAATACCATGAAACTGGCGGGTTGTTGTATCGTCGCCCTGGCGGAAATACTCGAAAATAATATCTCGGTTTGCCATTGGGATACCAATCCCGTTATCTTTCACCGATAACTCGAGTTGGTTATTTTGTAAATTGATTTCGTAGTCGATAGTTCCTTTGCGCGTAAATTTGACCGCATTTTTAAACAAGTTGATTAGAATCTGGTTGATTTTGTTTTTGTCGGTGATGAACTTGGAATTCAGGAAATGGCGCGATGGGTAAAAGTTTAAAACAATATCTTTCTCCCGGTTGGCCGTTGCCAGTATTTCGCTCATGTAGGATTTGTGCTGCACAAACAAATCAACTCCGTGGACTACCTCCGCCCGAACTCTTACTTCCGAAGGGTTTCCGTTGGCCAGGCTCAAAATATCTTCAACAATTTGAAGCAGGTTTTTCCCACTTTCGTGGATTTTTGACGCGTATAGTTCAATTTGTTCCTTTTTCAGCTTGGTATCTTTCATCAGATCGCTGAAACCCAGAATGTGGTGAAGCGGAGTGCGCAATTCGTGATTAATAGTAGCCAGAAATGCCGATTTTACGCGGTTGCTTTCTTCTGCCTTTTCTTTGGCTGCGACCATTAATTCGTTGTTGTGTTTGGCTTCAATGGCATGCGAAAAGGTATTTGCTACCGTAAATAGCAATTCAATATCAGATAACGACCAGCTTTTGAAGTGGTGTACCGAGTCGAAGCCCATGAACCCGATAACTGTTTCGTTCCTAAGCATTGGTACAACCAGGACGGACTTAATTTGCTGGCTTTCCAAAATTTGTTTTTCATATTCGGCTTCGGGGGGCAGCTCTTCAATATTGTAAATAAAAATATGCTTGTGTTGTTTCAAATGGCTCATCCACCAGGGAAAAGCAGAGCAGGGAATATTCTGAAGGTTTTCTTTTTCGGGGTTTATTCCTTGGTTGCACCATTCGTGAGTATTGCTTGCGCGGGTTTCGTCGGGCGAAAGTAGAAATACATAACTTCGGTCGATTTGTGCAAATTCGCCGATTTTTTGCAAACTGGATACAAGCGTCTCGTCCAGGTTACATAGTTGAATGTCAATGAAATCAGAAGAAATTTCTGCCACCAGTTTTTCAATCTGAATACGGTGCCTCATGTTTCGGTGGATATCAAACCGGTCTGTGATATTGTACAGAATCCCCGAAGTTTGTGATGGTGTACCGTTTTCCTTGTATCCGATTTGTTTGCCTTTAACCAGTAAAACAGTATCGCCATTGTTGATCGAGCTAAATTTGTAGTACTCGTTGAACGATTCGCCACCAGCCTGTTCGGTTTTTGCTTTCACCATAAGGATAAACGGATCCAGGACAGGATCCGTCACTTCAAACCATCGTCTGTCGCCAAACTGTATCAAGCGGTTCCGGTTTAGTTCAAAAATATCGGAAAAGCACTCGTTTATGTAAAGCTTTTCGCCAACGAAGTCGAAAAACCAGGTGCCTACCGAGGCACTTGCCAACGATTGCATCAGGAAGTCAATCTCTTTGTGAATGTTGCTAAGCATTTTACGAGGTGTTTGACTTACAATTTACGCGATTTTATCATCCCGGCAATGCAGTTGCATTTAGTTGACATGAAAATTTATAAAAACATAGCATCGGGAATAAAAAGGACTGGTTTTAGTTTGCCCGAAGTTTAAAAATGAGGTCGAAGCCGCTGTCGTTTGTCGAATTGTTGAGCTGGAGAAACAGAAACTTCAGTATTTCGTATTCCAGGCGCACTTCGTAACGCGACAAATCGGAGTCGGTTGTCGAGCCGAACTGCTGTTCGTAGCTAATAAACAAATCATTGGTGAGGTATTTCCCAACTTCGAGGCTTGCATTGTCAAAGTCGTCCCTGCTTTTCACTTCAATATAATCCACATTTAGCTTATTGCCCAGCAACTTGGTGAGTTGCGAAGCCAGCAACGATGCGGCTGCCGACTTAGCCATGCTTTCGGCGCTGGTACCGGCAACATTGCTCTGCTCCGAACTGCTCAATTCATTCAAGCCCTTGCCAAATACAATGTACGAAAGCGCGTCGCCCTCGGTAATCGCCTCGTTGTCGAGCGTAAAGGCGAGTTTGGGGCTGAGGGCTTCGCCGCTAACTGCAATCGCGAGGGTTTGCGAATTGTTGCTCTGGCTTTTAATCGTGTAAGTTGCCCTTAGGTTGATGGTGGGGTTGATGTCTTCGCCGCCTTCAAATGCGATTTCACCTTCGGACACCACAAAAGTGCGCCCGAACAACTCGTACTGCCCGCGTACGACCGTCACCGTTCCGAATATTTCAAAGAAGCTGCTGCTTTTTAGCACTTCCAAATCGCCCGACAGTTCAATGCGCAGGTTCTGGCTTTTTATCCAGGTATTTTTTGGGATGTTGACCTTAATTTTTCCTGTCAACTTATCTAATAGGGCGTTGGCTTGGGTGCTGTCGGCAGGGGTGACGTCGCCCGCTTCGGCTGCGGACGTCAATAATTGCTGCTGCTGACGTTCCAATTCCTGCATCAGGATAGACGGAGGTAGGTCGGGTGTGTAAACCTGGCCGAACAAGCGCATGGCCGTTCCCAGGTCGATTACTGATTGCGGGATGACCAGCTTACCGCCAAAGACCAGGGCTTGCTGGTTTCCGCTGAGGCTGGCATCGCCATTTACCTGCATGTTTAACTGTTTCAGGTTAACGGGGTTAAATTTGCGAAAGCGAAGAGTGACGTCGGAGTGTTGAACTTCGCCCTTGTAAAAAGCAGAATTGAAGTTTATCTTTCCGCTTCCGCTCACGGAGCCGTCGGCCGAGGAAATGCTGAGCGTATCGAGCGAAACAAGTTGCCGGCTAAAGCTGCTCCGAAACTGCATTTTGCGGTAATCAATGCCGAGTTCGGGCATCAGCAGTAGCCCGTCGCTAAGGGTGAAGAAGCCGCTCGGATCGGGAGCATTCGGGCTTCCGGAAACCTTTAGTTCACCGTTCAGCATCCCGCTCAATTCCTTTGCCTGAATAAAGGAACTGAGCAAATTGAGCGGCAGTTCATTCAGGGTAACCGTTGCGGTGAGCGGCCCGTCGGGTAACAGCGCATTGGCAAAGCTCTCGAAGTTGAGTGTGAGTGGGATTTGCACGCTGGCCAGAAACCGGCCTTCTAATTCTGGTTTCAGTTCCGACGAAAAGGACAGTGCGCTATCCCCGTAGCTCAGCTGCCCTTCGGCCTTCGACAAGGCATAACCGGCAATTTGGGTGCTGTCCACCTTAAAAGCGCCATCGATTAAGGGCTGCGCGGCGGTTCCTTTCAGCGTTAATTCGCCATTGAACAGCCCGTTGAGGCCGGGCGGAACGCCGAAGGTTTGCAATAGCTCGTTCAGTTTTAGTTTTTCAATGGTCAGGCTGAAGTCTTCGTTGCCCGAGGTGCTGAAAAGGCCCCCGGCACGAACCCGCTGTCCGTGTGCCGCCCGCAGGTCGAAGTTACTAAGCCGGTAGGCTGCCGAGTCCACTTCGAAAACAGCGGCTTGTGCCAGTTTCCATTTTTGGTTGCGGACGTTTATGCGCCAGTCCTCTAACCGAAGCCGGATGAGGTTCTTCCAAAAAACAGTTGTTGCCAGTGTGCTGTTCAATTCGTTTCCAAACACGCCCGCTTTTAGATGCAACGAGTCGGTTAGCAACTGGCTCTCCACCACCAGCGAATCAAGGTTCAAGGCGTTGCTGGTAAATTGCTCTGCCCTGAGTTTCGACTTCAATACCAGCCCGTTGGCCTTGAGGTAGCCTTTTGCCTGTAGGCCAACAGTTTCCAGGTGGTAGTCGTTGTACCTGGTTTCGAGCAGTTTGCCGTCGGCGGTAATAGCCAGCGAATCAGCGGGGCCACTCAGGTGGGCCTCCACGCGCCCGTGGCTTTGCACATCGGCATCGGGCAAAAAGGCGCTGAACGCATCGAGCGAAAGCAGCTCGGCGACCAGCCCGATGCTGGAATGGCCCTTTAGCTCATAATTTCCCGACGCCCGCACCCGCAGCGACGAAGTAGCGGCGTACAAACTATCGAGCCGGAAAGTTTGCCGGGCAAAGCTACCCGTCGCAAAGGCCGTATCCACTGCTATTCCCATCAGCACAGAGGGTTGTCCGTTTAGTTTGAAGGCCGCCGAGAGCGTTTGCGGGTCGAAGCCCTGCCCCGTAAGTCCGGCTTGCAGGTTAATGTTGCTTTGCAGGCTGTCGTTGCCCATCAGGGGCGCCAGGTTTAGCTGGTCGGCCTTTACGGTGAGACGATAAACCGGGCTAGCGAACAAGTTGTTTAAGGCTGCGCTGGCCGTTAACCGACCAAAGGCGGCACTTAGGCGGGCATCGGCATTCAGGCTTCCGGCCCGGTAGGCAACCTTACCCGAAAACTGACCGATTTGGTAGTCTGCAACCTTTGATTGGTGCAGCTTTATCTCCAGGTCAGCTTGCAAGGTTTTGGGGTTGGTACCGGCACCGGCCAGCTTCACCCATCCATTCAGCAAGCCCTTTAGTTCCTTCTGGCCGCTCCACTCGTTGGGCCGTACATTGGCAAAGTTGACCCTGGCGCGGTACGACAACAGCTCCCCACCGGGCTGAGTAAGCCATTTGTAAAAGTTGGCCGATTGCAGTTGCAGGGCTATAGTCTGTTGTTTGTAGCCCAAGGCCAGCTCCGTGTTCAGGCTATCGTTGTGCAAGCTTGCTTTCCAGCTTATTTCGGGTTGAATGTTGATGCTCAGCTCGGGCAAGGCGAACCGGAACTCGTCGGTTTGGAGCGGTGCTGTGGCCAGCTCAACGCTTGTTTGCCCGGCGGCTGTTTCGGCATACTGTGCTTTGCCGGTCAGTTTATTTTGCCCGGTCAGCAGCTCAAAACCCGAAAGGGTGGTTAAGGTGCCTTCCCGATTCAAGCTAAACCGGAGTTGTTTTAGTTGCAGATTGGGCTGGCGTGTTTGCAAGGAAAGGCTGTGGAGCCGGAGCAGTTGTTGCTTTTTGCTGTATAACGCGGTAAGTTGCACGTAAAGCGAATCAATTTGGCGCGGTATCAGGCTGTCGGGCGACTGAATACTGATTTTTCCGTTACTTAATGTAACCGATTGCAGCCTGATGGTCCAGGCAAACGGCGTTGTTTCGGTGGAAGCGGTACTATCGGGTTCGGTGGCTTTCAGCAAGTGCTCCAGGTTCCAGGTCGAGTCGGAGAGCTGAACCAGGTTCAGGCGGGGCTCGTCAATTTGGATCGTGTCCAGCCGAACTTCCCGGGTGAGCAGCGCTTTCAGGTTATAGCGTAGCGACACGCTTGCAATGCTGGCCAGCGTGTCGGCTTTATTGGTTAAAACCACTTGTTTTAAACGCAGCCCCGACCAAAAATTGCCTTCCAGTTTGCCGATGGTCAACGTGGCGTTCAGAAAACCGTTTGCTTGTTTTTCGGCCAGCCGCAGCAGTTGGTTTTTTGCTGCCGGCGTTTGTAAAAGCATCAGCAAAGCCAACAGCAATACCAGTAGCCCGGCAAAAAGCCAGAGCACAATGCGGATTGCTATGTTGATGAGCTTTTTCATTTTAAACGGGCTTAAAAGGCTTGACCAACGCTGATAAAGAACTCGGGGCTTCGTTTCTCGTTCCAAACCGGTAGGCCCACGTCAAACCGGACGGGGCCAATGGGGGTGTCGAAACGAAGGCCACCGCCGCTGGCATAATTCAGTTCGTGTAAATGGTAGTGCAAGCGGTCGGCCCACACGTTGCCAAAGTCAATAAAAGTAACTACGCTTAGTTTCCATACCAGCGGGATACGCAATTCGAGCGAGCCTTGCAGTACGCTCTTTCCGCCCAGTGGCACGCCGTCGCCTGAAACGGGGCCGAGCATGGAGTGTTGCCAGCCGCGCACCGAATTGCTGCCACCGGCATAAAAACGGTCTTCGGTAGGGATAAAGCCAGTGCTTTTACTGATGGAGGTACCGAGCATCAGCCGCGAAGCCAGCACTAGGGGGCCAAGCGTTTGGTAATGGCGCAGGTCAGTCCAAACGCGGTTATAGTCGAAGTCGCTGCCAAACAGGTAGCCGTTTATTTTCCAGGCCAGTAAAACATTGAAGCCCTTCTGGGGCGTAAACAGCGGCGTAGAGTTGTCGAACACCGCGCTTAGTACAATTCCCGATTTATTGTAAGGCAAATCGGTGTAATCGACCAGTGTCGTGTCGGACGAAATGCGGTATTGTTTTACCCGCTCATAATAATACGTTGAGTTAAGGGTAAGCATGTCGTTGCGGCTGTAAGCCAGTTTCAGGTTGGCTCCCAGGTTGCGAATGTCGTAGCCGGGTTCGTTTACCCGGGTAATGAAGGGGTTGAGCGATGCTGCCAGCTTCTTGGAGAAAAACTGGGGTTGAATCCAGCTTAAATTCACATCGTAAGGCGTTAGGGCCGAGTGCTTCAACTTTAGGTTCAGGCGGCGTGCGCCCCCCAGAAAACCTTTGTAGGTGAGTTCGGCAAAAGCTCTAAACCGGTCTTCGGTGCCGTAGCCCACACCATATTTCGAATCGAAGCGGCGGGCTTCGGCTACAAACAAATTTACCGGGATATTGGGATCGTGCGCATTGCCCGACTGTGGCTGAATGGACAGAATAGAAAACAATTGCAGTTTGTACATGTCCTTGCGTGTTTGGTCGAGCTGCCCGATGCGGAAGGGCTGACCCTGTTTCCATTCAAACTGTTTACGGATAAAGGCATCGGACACATGCTTCGTTCCCCGGATTGACGTCTGGCCAAAGTAGGTTTTAGGGCCGGGGTTAACCAGGTAACGAACCGAAACCCGGCTGCTGTCGGGGCGTAGCGTTAGTTTATAATCAGCCGCAGCATAAAAGTAACCGCTATTCTGAAAAGCCAGGCGCAAGGCGCTGATGTCGGCTGCCAGTGACTCGTCAATAAATCGCCCTCCTGTTTTTAGCGCCAGCACGGGAGCCAGTTGGCTAAAAACCGAATCGGCGTTCAGCCCTTCCGGTCTGGCACCGCTCAGGGCAAAGCCAAGCGAATCAATTCGGTACGCTTCCCCCTCTATAATTTGAACGAGAAGGTTGAGGCGCTGCTTGCCCGGGTCAACATCAATCGGCTTATAAGTAATGGATGCCGATAAAAAGCCCTGCCGCTGGTAAAGCCGCTGCAAGCGTTCGGTTTCGCCTTCCATACCAGCGGCGCTATACACCGAGGGTTCTTTCTTCAGCAGTTTGCGGTCAACCAGGCTGCTTGGTGCAATGGTGAGTGCGTCCAGCAGTTGCTCGCTGCTAATACTGTCGTTACCGGCAAAGCTTATTTTCCCGATTTGGTAGTTCTCTTGCGCATTGGCGGCTGGCATGGCAAGCCAAAGCAAGAGTACGAGTAGGGTGAAATTTTGAATGTTCCGGTTCATCAACGGCAAACAGGGCAACCTGTACTTGGTTTATGCTTGTCAAAATAAGTAATATCGTTCGATTTTACATTGCCCCGCACCAAATTCATTTTTCCCCGGTTGCCATTAGCCGGGCTGGCAGGAGTAAAAGCGTGTTTAAACCGTTTCCTTTTTCAGCCTCATAACGAGCGCGGAGGAGCTTGGTTTTACGGTGGGCAAAATTGCTGACGTCAGGAAAAATATTTTCTGACGTCAGGAAATTTTGCCGCGAACGTCGGGAAATAGTTTTTCTGACGTCAATAAAAAATAGCTTCTTAATGGTAACCTTTTTCTGCGGTAACCGTATCTGCATATACCGGAGTCGGGGCGTTTTAGGGGAATAAGTATAAACTGAAATTATTATGGGTAAGTTATGAAAATTAGACTTGTACAAAAAGCAAACCCTACCGACCGCAAGCAAGTAAAGTACTATGCCAATGCGGTGAATGCAGGCACAAAAGATTTAAAAACAGTCGCCAAATCAATTTCGGGGCGTTCGTCCCTTACGCGTGGCGATATTGAAAGTGTGCTGAGCAACTTTGTGGACGAACTTCCTGCACTGTTAAAAGATGGCTTCAGTATTCAATTGGGCGAATTTGGTACGCTCCGCCTCTCCTTGTCGAGCGAGGGGGCCGAAACGGTTGCCGAGTTCAATACAAAAACCATTGCTACCAAAGTTATTTTTACACCAAGCACCGACCTTAAAAAGGAGCTTTCGGATATTAGTTACGAACAACAATAACCCGGTGCCTTTGCAAAGGCCATTGTTTGGCAGTACGTTGTAATGAGAAATGCCGTAAAGTGAAAAAAGAAAATTTTAAAAGAATGCGGTTTTTTTTAAAGGTTACTTAGGCGAGTGGTTGAATTGAATAAAATTCATTCAATCGTTAATTACCAGTTTGTTTAGCCTGTTCCCGGTTTGGGGACAGGCTAATTTATGTTCGGTAAATGATAGGCAAAAAATTCAATGTAAACGTTTTCATAAAATAAGCATTATTACTATCTTGCTGGCCATTTCGTTGTTGCCCCAAAACCGGCGACTAGCCACTACACCGTACTCAAGGACTAAAACCAACAGTTTTCGGTGTAGCTCAGGGGAGCAACACGAACGGAACCAAAGCAGATAAACTTATGAAACCGGTTTTCATCCTTTTCGCCAGCCTTGCGCTTCTTTTTGGTGCAACATTAGCTACTGCAAGCGCCCAAATTACCGTTAACCACCTTCGTTGCGAGGGACTGGAAAACCCACTGGCCATTGAAAGCCTCCACCCGCGCCTAAGCTGGCAAATAAGCAGCAGCGAGCGCAATATTCGCCAAATCGCTTATCAGGTGCTGGTAGCCAGCTCGCCCGAAAAACTGAATGCCGGCGACGCCGATTTGTGGAACCCAGGCAAAGTGGAGAGCGACCAATCGGTTTGGAATGCCTACCAAGGCCGTGAACCCGACAGCCGGGCCAACTGCTTCTGGAAAGTAAAAGTATGGACAAACAAGGGCGAAAGCGACTGGAGCCAACCGGCCCAATGGAGCATGGCCTTGTTGTATTATAAGGACTGGTCGGCGCGTTGGATTGGCTTCGACCGGGCATTCCCCTGGGACGACGAATCGTTCCATGCCCGCCTGTCGGCCCGCTACTTCCGCAAAGATTTTGATTTGGGTGAAAAGCCCATCCGCCAGGCTCGTGCCTATGTCATCGGCCTTGGCCTATACGAATTTTCGCTGAACGGGCAAAAAGTAGGCAACGATGTGCTGGAGCAAGCGCCTACAGACTACCTTCAGAATATAAAATACCAGGTTTACGATTTAACCACACTGCTTAAAACCGGGCCGAATGCCGTGGGCGTGGTGCTTGGCAACGGCCGCTACTACACCATGCGCCAGCACTACAAAGGCTATAAAATAAAAAACTACGGTTACCCCAAGCTGCTGTTTCAGCTCGAAGTTGAATACACCGATGGCAGTAAACAGCGGCTGATTTCGGACAATAGCTGGAAGGGGACAGCCGATGGGCCCATTCGCTGGAACAACGAATACGACGGAGAGGAATACGATGCCCGAAAAGAATTTGCAGGCTGGGACACCGCCGGTTTTGACGACAGCAGCTGGCTGGAACCCGAATACGTGGCGCAGCCCGACGGTCGGTACCAGGCGCAGCAAAACGCCGGGATGCAGGTGCTGAAAGCCTTAAAGCCAATTGCAGTTACAGCGCGCCCCAATGGCAGGTGCATCCTGGATTTTGGCCAAAACATGGCCGGCTGGGTGCAGTTACAGGTAAAAGGGCAGAAGGGCGATACCATAACCATGCGCCACGGCGAGATTTTACAGCCGGATGGCTCCCTCTTTACCGATAACCTGCGCGATGCCCAAGCTACGGCACACTATATAATAAAGGGCGAAGGCTCTGCAAACGAAACCTGGGAGCCCCGCTTTACCTATTTTGGCTTTCGCTATGTTGAAGTAAGCGGCTTGCGGGCAAAACCACAACTGAATGATTTTACGGCCAAAGCCGTATCGGACCTCATGGCTGGCAACGGCGAATTCAACTGCTCGGCCCCGCTGCTAAACCAGCTATACACCAACGCCTGGTGGGGGATACTGAGCAACTACAAAGGAATGCCGGTTGATTGTCCGCAGCGCAACGAACGCCAGCCCTGGCTGGGCGACCGGCCCACCGGTTGCTATGGCGAAAACTTCCTGTTCGACAATGCCGCGCTGTACCGCAAATGGCTCGACGATATGGCTTGGTCGCAGAAGCCCGACGGTTCTATTAGCGACGTGGCGCCGGCCTACTGGCGCTATTACTCCGACAACATGAGCTGGTGCGGAACTTTCCTGATGGTGGCCGACATGCTTTACCGTCAAACCGGAAACACGGAACCCATTGAAACGCACTACGCGTCCATGAAAAAGTGGCTGGCTTATATGGAAGGGCGTTACCTGGACCAGAACAACATCATGACCAAGGACAGCTATGGCGACTGGTGCGAACCACCGGCCACCATTGACGAAGGCCGGGGCAAAAGCGCCGACGTAAAACGCCCCAGTGCGCTTATATCAACCGCCTACTATTATTATTACCTGGGCCTGATGCAGCAATTTGCCCGCCTCAGCGGCCACCATGCCGACACGCCGTTTTTTGCACGTCAGGCCGCGGCGGTTTACAAGGCCTTCAACCTAACTTATTACAAACCGGAGCAAAACGGCTATGGCAATAATAAGTTGACCGAGAACTTGCTGGCTGTTCATTTCAAGCTCGTACCCGACGATAAAAAAGAAAGCGTGCTGGAAACAATACGTCAAACCATAGAACAGAAAAACGGCGGCCATTTAAGTACGGGCGTGGTAGGCACCCAATGGCTCATGCGCACGCTCACCGCAAACGGCATGGCCGCGCTGGCGCTGAAGCTGGCAGGCAACACCACGTACCCCAGCTGGGGCTATATGGTAGCAAACGGTGCCACTACCATTTGGGAGCTGTGGAACGGCAACACGGCCGCTCCAAAAATGAACTCGTACAACCACGTGATGATGCTGGGCGACCTGCTGATTTGGTATTATGAAGATTTGGCGGGCATTAAAAGCTCTGCCGGGCAGCCCGGCTTTAAGCAGGTAATTATGAAACCTGAAGTGCTGAACGGGCTTGGCTTTGTAGAGGCCTCGTACCAGTCGCCCTACGGAAAAATTGAAAGCCACTGGCAAACCAAAGGCAACAACTTTAGCTGGGCAATCAGTATCCCGGCAAACAGCTCGGCGCTGGTTTATTTTCCGGCCGGCGCCCACAGCAGTTTGCGCGAAAGTGGTAACGCGCTGGGCAATACGCCCGAAATTCGTTTTGTTGACGTCGAAAACGGACGGGCTGTTTATGAGCTTCCCTCGGGGAGCTATGCGTTTGAGATGAAATTAACTACAAAATAAAAAACGACACATGAACCCAAATTTTGCGATGCCCCTGCGCGGGATTGTTCCGCCACTGGTAACCCCTTTGCTCGATAACGACACGCTGGATGTTGAAGGCCTGGAACGCCTGATTGAACACGTTATTGGCGGCGGCGTACACGCTGTTTTTTTGCTGGGCACCACCGGCGAGTTTGCCAGCCTGAGCTATAAAATCCGCGAAGACCTGATTCGCCTGAGCTGCCGCTTTGTGGCAGGGCGCGTACCGGTACTGGTTGGCATTTCCGACTCGGCCTTTACCGAAAGCCTGAACCTGGCCAACAAAGCGGCCCAGTTTGGCGCCGACGCCGTGGTCATTACACCGCCGTATTATTTCTCGTCGGGGCAGCCCGAGCTGCTGGAGTACCTCAAGCGCATCATGGTCAATATGCCGCTTCCGCTGTTTATTTATAACATGCCGGTACATACCAAGGTGACCTTTGAGCCCAAAACCGTTCGCGCCGCTGCCGAAATACCGGGCATTATCGGGATGAAGGATAGCTCGGCTAACCTGGCTTACTTCAATTCAATACAATACTTACTGAAAGATCGTCCGGACTTTACCTTTATGGTGGGGCCCGAAGAAATCATGGCCGAATTTGTGCTGATGGGCGGTCATGGTGGGGTGAACGGAGGCGCCAACCTTTTCCCCAAGCTGTATGTTGAACTGTATAATGCCGCATCGCAACACGATATGCCGCGGGTTTTGGCCCTGCGCGACAAGGTAATGCAAATTAGCAGCAGCATTTATACCGTTGGCAAGTTCGGATCGAGCTATCTGAAAGGCTTGAAGTGTGCGTTATCGGTGATGGGTATTTGCAGCGACTATATGGCAGAGCCCTTCCACCGCTTTAAGGAGCCCGAACGCAAACAGATTGAAGAAGCTTTGCTGAAGCTTGATGTGAATGGCTATTTATAAACCTTTGTAGCTTCGGCAAGTGCCGGACAAACCACCGAAGTAAATCCAAATGACTAAACTTGATATTGCTGTTTTCATCGCTTACCTGGCGGGCATTGTTTTGTTCGGCAGTTCGTTTTATCGGAAGAACAAATCGGCCTCGGCCTTCACCCTGGGAAACAAAAGTATGCCTTCGTGGGTCATCGCGATGTCTATCTTTGCCACTTTTGTGAGCAGCATCAGCTACTTGGCTTTGCCCGGGCAGGCTTATCTGAGCAATTGGAACGCTTTTGTGTTCAGTTTGTCCATTCCATTTGCTTCGGTAATGGCTGTCCGCTTTTTTGTGCCCTTATACCGTTCGGTAAACAGTCCTTCGGCCTACACCTACCTGGAGCAACGCTTTGGGCCGTGGGCTAAAATCTATGTATCAACGATGTATCTGCTCACTCAGCTCATGCGCACCGGAACCATTTTGTTTTTACTGGCTCTTATGGTAAACACACTCCTTCAGTGGGACATGGCTACCATCATTCTGGTCACCGGCCTTAGCGTGATGCTCTATTCGCTTCTGGGCGGTATTCAGGCGGTTATTTGGACCGATGCCGTGCAAGGCATCATCCTGATTGCGGGTGCACTGGTTTGTGTGCTCACCTTGTTTTTCGGAATGCCCGAAGGCCCCTCGCAGGTATTTCGTATTGCAGCCGAAAACAACAAGTTCAGCTTCGGAAGTTTTAGTATGAGCCTCACGGAACCCACCTTCTGGGTTGTGCTGGTGTACGGTTTCTTTATCAACCTGCAAAATTACGGTATTGATCAGAATTACATTCAGCGCTACATGACCTCGTCGTCCGAGCGCGAGGCCAAACGTTCGGCGCTCATTGGCGGGCTGTTGTATGTCCCCGTGTCGGCCATGTTCCTGCTCATCGGGACAGTGCTGTACGCCTACTTTAAAGCAAATACCGGACTTTTGCCCGAAGGCACGCCGGCCGATAAGGTGTTTCCGTGGTTTATTGCCCATCGGCTGCCGCAGGGCTTAACCGGGTTTCTTATTGCTTCCATCTTTGCCGCGGGCATGAGCACCATTTCAACCTCAATCAATAGCTCGGCCACCGTTGTTTTAACCGATTTCTTCAAGTTGAAGGAAACCGGCACGGGCAATGGGCGCCGCCCCATGCGCATCCTGTACCTGTCGTCGCTTATTTTCAGCTTGCTGGGCATTGCCATAGCCATTGCCATGATTAATGTACAAAGCGCCCTGGATGCCTGGTGGAAACTCGCTTCGATATTTAGCGGGGGAATGTTGGGCTTGTTCCTGCTTGGATACCTGTCGAAACGGGCAAACAACGCAGGAGCTGTTATAGGGGTAATTGCCGGCGTGTTGGTAATCGGCTGGATGAGCCTGTCTCCCCTGTTCTTTCCGCAATGGGGACTTAGCCGCTGGGTTAGTCCCTTTCACAGTTACCTGTCCATTGTTTTCGGTACGCTGGCCGTATTTATTGTTGGCTTTTTGGCCTGCTGGTTTTTCCGCAAGAAACCAGTAAAACAGAGGTAATCAAAAAGCAATTAGAAATGTCAACGCTCCTACCATATCATTTTGCCGCTCTTACTTCATTTTGTTGCCGGGACGGGGCAAGTTTTCAGTTTGGGCATTATACCTTTTGCCAACGGCATTTATTCCGGCACCAGAACTTAGCCAGAAACAATAAATAAAGTCTTGCCTAAACTTGAACTTCATACCGACAGGGATTTGGTCGTTCGCTTTATTGCCGGCGATCAGATGGCTTTCGAACTGCTGTTTCACCGTTATAAAAACAAGGTGACTGGTTTTGTATTGAAGGCAGCGCCATCTCAAATCGATCCAGACGAGGTGGTGCAAAATGTCTTTATTAAAATATGGGTTCAGCGCGAAAAAATAAACCCCGACAAGTCCTTTTTATCTTTCCTGTTTACTATCGCCCGTCACGAGTTGGTTGACCAGCTGCGAACAGCAGTGAACCGAAAGCTTTATTATGTGGGAGACGAAGTAATTTCGGATCTTCAGTTAAGCGAGCCGTCAACCGACCCTGTACGGATTGAACTGGAAGAAAAAGTACAGCGCCTGATTGGCGAATTGCCAGAGCGCCGCCGGAAAATGTTTGAGTTGAGCCGTTACAAAGGCATGTCGTACAAACAAATCTCGGACGAGTTGGGTGTTTCTGAGAACACGGTTGATACGCAAATTCGTTTGGCGCTTAAGTTTTTGCGCGAGGAAGTACTTAAACTCCGTTTTCTTCTTTTCACACTTTTTTCAAAAAAAGCATAAAACAGCTTCACGGAAACCAGCGGTACGCTCCGTAATACTTCCAAACAAAGCAGTAATGGAGGGCCAAATTCGTTATTTACTGGAACGGTTTCTGAAGAACGAACGATTGCAGGCGGACGAGCTGCGACAGCTTCGCAATTGGCTGTCATCCCCCAAAAACCAAAGTGTACTGAAACAGTGGGCGCAGGATGCCTGGCTTCAATCCGAGGAAACGGAATCAACCCTTGAATTTGACAAACTGATTGCTGAAATAGACCGGCTTAGCCAGCAAGGAAAAGCATCGGCAGGTTTTTCGGGCAGAAGGTTCTGGCCTATTTTTCAGCGTGTGGCTGCGGTACTTATTTTGCCGCTCATGCTGTTTGCAGCCTACCAGGTTTTCAATAAACCGAGCGAAGTTGGACAAATGGCCGAGGTGATTGTTCCCCCGGGGCAAAAATCGGAACTGGTATTGCCTGACAATACCCACATTTGGCTTAACTCCGGTTCAACGCTCCGGTATGCCACTAATTTTTTATCACAGTCAAACCGCGAAGTTTATCTCGACGGAGAAGCTTATTTTGAAGTTGCCCGGTTAAGCAATTCACATTTTGTAGTTCGCATGGAGCGCTCGGCTGTTGAGGTACTCGGAACCAAGTTTAATGTGCGGGCCTATGCCGATGATGAGCAGATTGAAGCCAGTTTGTTTCACGGGAAAGTCAACTTTGTAGCTAACGACGGGGCAGTAAATGCCAGCAGCGAATTGATGACCCCGGGTGAAACGATTGAATTCGACCTGAAAACAAATCAAATTAACAAGCAAAAATCCGGAGCCGAGGAGCTACTGGCTTGGAAAGACAATCGCCTGGTTTTTGCCGACGACAACTTTGATGCCGTTGTGCGGAAAATTGAACGTTGGTACAATGTACAGGTAATTTATGAGCCAGGACAATTTGTTGGTCAGCGTTTAACGCTGGTGTTGGAGGAGGGCGAAAGCATTGGGCAGTTGTTACAAATTATGCACAAAGTAATGCACATACAGTATGAAATAAACAATAAGCAAGTCAATATCAAACCAAATTAGAAACCCTTTTTTTGAAAAAGAAAAACGGGTAGTTCTGCGCCAACATACACTACCCGCCATTCTGTCGATAAACAAGTGTTTAACGAATAACAAAACAAACTTATGAAAAAAAGTAAAATCTATCGGTATAGGTGGAGTCTTCTGCCATACCAAAAAACTTTCAGAATTATGAAACTGATTTTGGTTCTGACCTTTTCGGGATTTATGGCCATGGCAGCCAAATCCTATTCGCAGCAAACAACGGTCTCTTTTAATTTGAAACAAGCATCAATTGTTGAGATATTCAGCCAAATCGAAAATCAAACCGATTACCAGATTGCCTACAACAGTAATAAACTGGATCGGCTTGAGCGGATTGATTTGAAAGTGGATAGCAAATCGGTGGGCGAGGTGTTGGATATGCTCTTGAAAAACACCGCAGTACAATACGAATTTGTTGGCCGTTACATTGTCGTTTCCGATAAAAAAGGAAGCGATCCAGAAGTAAAACTGAACCAGCAAACCGGCGCTGTAAAAGGCAAGGTCGTGGGTACCGATGGCGCGCCTGTGCCAGGTGCAACTGTGCTTGTAAAAGGAACGACAAACGGCACCATTACCGATCCCGACGGAAATTTTTCGTTGGGCAATGTTCCCTCAAATGGCACGCTCCTGTTTTCGTTTGTGGGAATGAAAACGCTTGAAGTTCCGGTAAGCGGGCAGTCGGTGATTAATGCGACCATGAAAGACGATGCTATTGGTTTGGACGAAGTAGTGGCAGTAGGCTATGGTTCGGTTAAAAAACGCGACCTCACCGGCTCGGTGGTCTCGGTTGGTGCAGATAAACTGGAAGATCGGCCCTATTCAAATGCCATGCAATCCTTGTCCGGGCAGGTATCCGGGGTTCAAATTCTTCAAACACAAGGTGCTCCGGGATTGGCTCCAACAGTGAAAGTGCGCGGCGCTTCGTCCATCAATGCCGGAACCACTCCCCTGTATGTTATCGACGGAGTTCCGTTGGAAGACAATACAACCAACTCAACCGATACCGGGGCGAGTAGCTCAAGCAACCCCGACTTCAACCGGAACCCGCTTAATAGCATCAACCCGAATGATATTGAATCGATTGAGATTTTGAAAGATGCTTCGTCGGCGGCTATTTACGGTTCGCGTGGGGCCAATGGGGTTGTCATTATAACCACCAAACAAGGCAAAGCCGGAAAAACAAAGGTTGAAGCAAACTACGAATTTGGGTTGTCGCAGGTGAAGCGCCAAACCGACATGATGGATGCCGAGCAGTGGATGGATTTTACTACCGCAGCCCGCAACAACAGCTGGGCGACCATTGTGGCAGCTAACCCGGCAGCTACTCGCGGCAATAACACCAAAGTACCGGTCGAGTTTTCCGATCCGGAGTGGCTTGCCCGCATTGGCAATGGTACCGACTGGCAGGATGTGCTGTTCCGCACCGCTTTGTCGCACAATTTGCAACTATCGGCAGCAGGTGGCAGCGAAAAAACACAGTTTATGGTTTCGGCCGGCTACCTCGACAGCGAAGGCGTGGTGGACAACAATACCTACGATCGCATCAACCTGCGTTCGAACCTCAAACACAAATTCAACGATAAATTCCAGTTGGGCGTCAATATTGCAGTTACACGCAGTAACGAAGAGCCGCAAGGAACAGCCGGTAAATCAGATGTGGTGAGCTTATCGTTGCAAAACGACCCTATTTTCCCGCTGTATGTCGAAACCGGAAGTTTAGGCTTCAAAGACCCCGAATCAATTTGGAACACCTTTGTAAAATATGGCTTCCAGTTTTGGCATCCCTATTCGCAAACGCGCGAAGCATTCAAGAAAAAAACGATCAATGTGATTTCGGCGACCACAAACCTGGAATACAAAATCATGAACGATCTTTCATTTAAAACCTCGCTCAGTGCCAATATCGAAGACTCGAATTACAGTTTTTACTGGAACGAGGGGCAAAAATGGGGCTACTCGGGTTGGGTGGCAGCAACGGCAAGCTATACGACCTACGCCAATTTTAACTGGGTATGGGAAAACACACTGAACTATGCCAAAACTTTCAACGATGTGCACGACATCAGCTTGCTGGCTGGTTACACGGTTCAGGAACAGCGTATTGATTACAGCAGCCTGGACGGGACGGGTTTTCCGAACGACTTGGTTCACACCATTAATGCAGCCAGCACCATTTCGAGTGGAAGCACTTCGGCACAAGATTGGGCCTTGATTTCGTACCTGGCTCGTGCCAACTATTCGTACAAAGGAAAATACTTGCTCACAGCTGCCATCCGTACCGACGGTTCGTCGCGCTTTGGGGCCAACAACCGTTGGGGTTATTTCCCATCGGGCTCAATTGCATGGCGTTTGTCCGAGGAAGAGTTTCTGAAGAATACAGCCTGGATTGATAACCTGAAACTGCGTTTGAGTTACGGGGTTACCGGGAATAACCAAATCCCGAACTACGGGGCCATTGGTACGTTGGCCTACAACAGTTATGTGAGCAGTGGCACGGTGATGCAGGGGATTTATACCCAAAACTATGCGGATAAAAACCTGAAATGGGAAAAAACAGGACAAACCAACCTGGGTATTGACCTGAGTATGTTGGATCAGAAAGTGAATTTTACCGCCGATGTGTATTACTCAAAAACCCGCGACCTGCTTTTAAATGTTCCGATCCCGATTATTACTGGTTTTTCGTCAACCCTAACCAATATCGGTGAGCTCGAGAACAAGGGGATTGAAATTAATTTGAGTACACGCAACATCGACAGGAAAGTGAAATGGACGACCGATTTCAATATTTTCGCCAACCGGAACAAAGTGTTGAAGCTAGGCGAAAATGATGCGCCTATTGATTTGAATGTGAGTAGTATGACTTCGCGTACAGCCGTTGGTAAACCAGTCGGTATGTATTATGGCTATGTAATTGACGGGGTAATTATGTCGCAAGCCGAATTGGAAAGCGGCGATTACCCGGTTTGGGCCGGTAGCGAAGCGGGCGACCCGCGTGTTCGCAACGTGAGCGGTGATGGTAAAATTAACTCGGACGACCGGACTTACCTGGGAAATTACGAACCCGATTTTTCGTGGGGGATGACCAATACCGTTTCGTACAAAGGCCTTGAGTTGTCGGTGATGGTGCGCGGCTCACAAGGCGGCGAAATCATGAACCACAACGCCCGTTACCTGAAATCGAATGAAGGTGGTGGTAACCGGAACCAGTATGCAACGGTAAGCAATTTCTGGCGGTCGGATGCCGATCCGGGCGACGGAAATATTCCGAAACCCCGTGCGCTGT
>JBKEAN010000144.1:0-10527 GCA_047972415.1 Mangrovibacterium sp. | reverse complement strand
GGATGGTTTTCTTCCTTGAAAACGTTCACCGCTACGACTCCGATTACACCAAAGACCTGGCTGAACTGCTACCGCACAACTTCAAACCCCTAAGCCAAAGTCACTCCTAAACCGCTCAAAGTTCTCCGAACATTTTAAAGAAACTTTCAAAGAAAATCACTCTGCCTACAAAAACAAGACGGGGTTTAGCGAATGCTTACACTGTTGGTATCGTGCCGGGATCTTCATCAATATGCAACAAGTCCTTCGTTAGTTTCACCCGTTTCAGCCCATCCCAGAACGAACCGAAGAACAGGTACGGCGTACCCTTTTTATCGAGAACCAGCGCCGGGTCAATGGCATTCCAGTTGTTCAGGCCCGGATACGACTGAATTAGCTTCCCATGATCGGTCCATTTAAATTCCGGGTCATTCTTATCGAGTGTTTTGTTGGTTGCCACCCCAATGGCCGAGGTGTTTTTACCAAATGCCGACACGGAATAGTAGAGGTAGTACAAGCCATTGTGGTAAAAAATATCGGGCGCCCAAATATGGCCTTTATAGCCGGGAATAGTATCGACCGCCCATTGGGGGCCGGAGCTGAACACCGCTTTTTCGCGGGTCCAGTGCTGCCTATCTATGGACGACCACACATCGATTCCCATACCCGTAGCGAACAAGTAATAAGTCGAATTTTCGCGAATCATTACCGGGTCGTGAACAATGATGGATTGTGCCTGAACCTGCAGCCCGGCCACGGCAACAACAAGGGCGGCTACCATTTGGCGAAGTATGGTTAGGGGTTGTTTCATACGGCTTGTATTTACTTTTTCAGTTTGCCCCAATAGGTGGCATTCAAGCTTTTTTCAGTTCCGGCATACACAAAGGTAACCACGCGCGGGCTGGCTTCCCAATCCACTTCGCGTTCAACACAAACAACCACACTCCCCAGGGTGAGTTGTTTTGTGGTGGCATCGAAAGTCCAGTTACCGCTCAATGCCCCCGACAGGGTACCATTGGCATTCAAGGTTAAGCTTGAAGCCGTATTTTGCTGGCCATAGGCATAGTGTAGGTTGATGTGCTCCCAGGTACCCACCAGCGAGTCTTTGGTAATTGTGCCGTAATCGGGTACGGCGGCATAACGTTCGGGCAGGGCAATGGGCCACAGGTTATCGGGTTCGCTTACCGATGCCGGGCACCACACCAGACGGCGCACGTGACCCATCATAATCGCATTGGCATAGGCGTTACCTCCCGCGTTGGCCGGCAAACGCCCCTGCGACATGTAAAACCAATCGTCACTATCTTCCTGCTGAAAAACAGCGCAGTGGGCAATACCTACCCAACCGTTGCCCTCACTGAATTTGTAGGGGTGGGTAACAATAGGGTAACAGTCGCCCGCCCCACTGGTAAAGTTGCGCCCGCTTATGTCAGAATAAGGACCCTCAATGCTTGTACTGCGAACGACACGCGTGTTGTAAGGAACATCGAGCCCATCATAAGCCATAAACAGGTAGTAGTAGCCGTCTTTATAAACCACTTCGGGCGCCTCGCTGCCTTGCCAGCGCGAGCCATCGGTGCGCGTGCCAATCCGTATGCCGTAGCGGGCGGTAAGCGCGCTTGCGCTGCCTGCCCAAGGGTTGCCCAGTTTGGTGGTGGGTTTACCACTTGTTGCATCCAGCGCGAGCAGGGCAAAACCACTGTGCCACGAGCCATGTATCAGGTAATGACCGCCTTCGGGGCTTACAATGTAAGTTGGGTCGATGGCATTGTAATAAAAGTAGGCACTCCAATCGTTTGTGCTGGCGCGACTGTAATCCAGCCCCCGGTCGGACGAGGAGCAAGTAACGTAGCCTTTGTCTTCCCAAACCGCTCCGGCCGGGTCGGTCGATTCGCACATGCCAATAAAGGCCCGTTCGCTCCAGCTCCCGTCAAAGTTGGCCGTGGTGTTTACTGCCCCTGTTTTTATGTAATTATCAATAACAATGCTATAATACATGCGCAAAATATCTTTGCCGCCAACGCTAACGCGGCGCACCACCGGCGCCCAGTAGCCGTAGGATATATCGGCCGAAGCAATAGCTGCAAGCCCCATGCGCGAACGGATGGCATTGAGCGAGTCGGCTACCCAAGTGGGCGGGTCGTAAAAGGGGCCGCCAACCCATCGCCAGTTTACCAGGTCTTTTGAGCGTTTGCCCTGAAAGTGGCCATGCCCTATGGCCGCATTGCCATAAGAAGCATCGGTGCCATACATGTAATAATAGCCATCGTAATAAGCTACCGAGGGGTCGTGAACGTTGGCCAGGTTCCAATCGTTGCGGTTACTCCACGCCGATATGGCGGAATAGTCGTCGGCATAGCTTGGAATGGTAAACCCCGTTTCGGTTTCGGGTTCTGTTACCGGCTCGTCATCATCCTTACAAGCGGCAACGAACAGCGCTGTTGTACTAAGCGATAATATCAGTAAATGCTTTAGTTTCATGTCAATTTAATTTTGTGGATTTAAGGGTTTGCTTGCCGGGAATACCGAAGCAGGCCGGTAAGCAAACCGTTTCAGCAATAAATTACTCGGTAACCGGACGGACTGTATAGCCTTTTTCGAAAAAGGCCGGGCCGTTATCCAGGTTCTTGTTGGCCGAGTTCCCAACCAGGTTCGGGTTGGCATTGAGCGTTCCCTGGTAAATGGGGAAATATTCGTGCCCTTTATAATAGTATTGGAACGACGAGGCACTGGCGGTTGCAGCAGTAAGCTCATCGGTATCGATCACCACATATTCTACTTCTTCACCGCTGATCACGAAAGTTTTCTTGGGTGCAAGCTTATAGTAACCGTGTTTAACCAATTGGGCCAGGCGGTCGGTACTGTAGAAGAATCCCCAACGGAGAAGATCAACTCCACGTCTGTTTTCGCAACCGAACTCTTTGGGCCGTTCAACGTTTGCGATTTGTTCGAACAATTTATTGGCATTACCTGCAAAATCGGCTAGTTTAAGGTCTGCCAGGGCAACACGGTTTCGCACTTCGTTAATATAGTCGATCGCTGTTTGGGTTGGGCCGTTGATTTCGTTTTCGCATTCGGCAGCACGCAGCAATACATCACTGTAACGCATCAGGCGCAGGTTTACGCCACATTTTAACCCATTGGTAATCGATGCGTAAATGTTGTTGCGGGCATTGGTGAATTTGGCAATGGAGATGCCGCCTTGGGAAGTATTCGAGCGGACTTTATAGGTCCAGTCGCTTGCCAACAGTTCCTTCTGGTAAACGGTATTCGAGCGTGGATCCCCGGACGGATAAGCCGCTGTTTTTGCTCCTGTATAGCTGCTGTATTCGGCTTCGTAGGTAATTAAGGTCCAGTACAAGCGCGGGTCGAGGCGACCATCGGTTGAGTTTTCTTTTTTGAACAGGTTATACAACCAGGGCGAGCCAGCCAGGTCGCCCCAACTTCCCAAATCCTGCGAGGCATAGTTACTTTCAACGGCATGACCCTGGGTTGCATCCGAGCTTATGTTTACGGGGGTCCACTCTTCGTCGGTCCCACCCGTCCCGTAGTTCATGTATTGCACCTCAAAAAGGCTTTCTTTATTGTTTTCGTAGGCTGAGCCTTCGCGGAAGTTATCGCCATAGTCGGCGGTCAGGCCATATTGTCCGTATTCGCCGGCAATAATGTCTTTCAATATTTCGTAGGCTTGGGGGAACTTGTGGCGGAACATGAGCACCCGGGCCATGTAGCCGGCAGCCGCGCCGCAGGTTGCCCGCCCCTTTGCCCAATCGCCCCCTTTATCGCGCGAGGGCAGGATTTGCATCGCTTCAGTCAGGTCAGCTTCAATCCGGTCAAACACCTCGTCTTGTGTCGCGTTGGCTGCAAACATGGAATTAATGTCCGAATAATCTGCATAATCGGTAAACAAGGGAACCGTCTGATAATAGGTGCCCAGGTTGTAATAAGCCAATGCCCGAAGGAACAGCGCCTGCCCTTTTATCTGGTTATACGAATCGACCGACATGTCCACGCCGTCAACCCGCGACAGAACGAAGTTTGCGCGGTTTACCACATGGTAATTATCGCGCCACATCCATTGGTCGCCAATATCGATGGTACCGGGCGAGTTCAGGTTGTCGTAGTTAATGTACCATTGCTGCGACGAGTTCCAAACTTCGTCGCCGCGTACAGCATCCATGGTGTAACCCACGCGGGCAAAAGTTCCTTCGAGGCGGATGCGATTGTAAACAGCAATCACTGCTTCCTGAAGCTCTGATTCGGAATCGCCGAAATCGTACGTTGTCTGACTGTTCGGGTTCGTCACATCAAGCTGATCGTCGCAAGAAGTTATGCCTCCGATAAGCGCCAACAGGATTAGAAATATATTGATACGTTTCATAGTGTTATTCCATTTTAGGTTTTTAGTTAGAATGACAAGCTTACACCGAACATGACGGTCCGTGGTGTCGGGTACGACGCGTAGTTGTAACCCGGGGTCATGGTACCTCCGGCAAAGTCAACATTGTAGCCCCTGTACTTCGAGATGGTGGCTACATTCTGGGCTGAAGCATACATGCGCACGCCATTCACGTAGCCGCCAAACCATTTGTCGGGGAAGTTGTAGCCCAGCTCGATGTTGGCAATCTTCAGATACGATGCATCCTGAATGAAGCGCTGGCTAAACAGGTCGTTGGTAATGGCGCTTGAGGTTTTGTATGCAACACGGGGAACATCGGTATTCGTGATGCTTGTTGTCCATGCATTCAGCAAATCGGTGCTTTTGTTGAGGGCGCCGTAAGAACCGCGCAAGGCAACATCAACAAAATCGACTGCTTTGAAATTAGCCGCACCATAGGTTGACACGCTCAGGTCGAAGCCTTTGTATTCAGCGCGTGCATTCAATCCAAAATGGACTTTAGCCAAGCCGCTTCCCAGGAAGGTCTGGTCGCCTTCGAGGGTAATTTGGCCGTCGTTGTTCACGTCTTTATAAATCACATCTCCCGGGGCAGCTCCCGGCTGGTCCACAAACAAGCCTTTATCGTTTACCCGGTTATCAATTTCGGCTTGCGACTGGAAAATCCCTTCGGAAACCATGCCATAAAATGAGCCTACTTCGCGGCCTACCTCGGTCCGGCAGTTCCCATTGGTGATTGGGTTGTCCAGAATGCCTAATTTGGTTACTTCGTTGTTCAGGGTCGATAAGTTGGCCGACACGTCGAACTTCACGGCGTGCTTGCGATTGTGATAGGCCACCAGGAACTCGAAGCCCGAGTTTTCCATGGTTGCGGCATTCATTTTTACCGTTCCATTGGTCACCCCAGCTTCTGCCGGAACCGGCACATCGTAGTGAAGGTCTTCCGATATGGCTTTATAGTAACCAAAGGTAAATTCCAACTTATTATCGAACATCGCCAGGTCGAGGCCAATATCCAGCATTTTCTTCTTTTCCCACCGAAGTTGAGTGTTTACATAGTTTGAAATGGACGAGCCAGTCACTTTGGTATTATCAAAACTATAGGTATAGTCGCCCCGCAACATCGTCGCCATATAGTCGTAAGGGCCAAGGTTTACAATACTCCCCAGCTCGCCGTAGCTACCGCGAAGTTTAAACAGGTTGATGGTTGATTCGGCTACCGGGAAGAATTTCTCGCGTTCGACCCGCCATCCGGCAGAAACAGAAGGGAACCAGTCTGCTCGGTCGGCCGCCGAAAGACGACTTGATGCGTCGCGGCGGACTGTTGCCGAAAGCAGGTACTTGTCGTCAAAATTGTAATTGATACGACCGATATACGAAGCCATTAAGCTTTCCGACTCGTAGCTGGTGGCATCACTCTCCTCGGCATTAGGCAAGTGCAGGTAGTAAGGTTCCGACAAGGTATAGCCAACGCCGGTAAGAATGTATTGGTAGTTCCGCTCGAAGGTTTGACCAACCATCACATTCACCTTGCTTTTACCAAAGCTGCCATCATAATTCAAGGTGTTTTCAATCAAACCATCACTGTAATGAACGGTTTGATGCGTGAGTATCTCACTGCTTTTCGACAAGTAGTTGGTTGTACTTTGAATAAATGCCGGTATGAAAGTGAGGTTCTTCACGCTGGTTTTGCTCTGCGACAGGTTCAGGTTATACGCAAATTTGTGGTTTTCGTTTTTCAACCCAAACATATCCAACAGGTCAACATTCACAGAACCAGTGGCTACAATACGATCCACTTTGGCATTCCGTTTCAGCAGGCTATTGGTAAGCAACACGTTTGTTAAACGTAAGTCGCCATGCACATCGTCGTAGTAGGTGCCAAAGCCGTACGAGTCGTAAGAATATTCTGAAGCTGCCGAAATTTTATCGTCGAGTACCCAGGTCGATTCATCGTAAGCTTTAATGCTCGGAGGGGTAATCAGGGCCGAAGCCATCACCGGGTATTGCGCTCCATACAAGCCCGCCACATACTCGTTGGCATTGCTCAGGCCCATGTTGTCCTGGTCGCTGTGGCTGTAAACAATGCTTGTTTTTATTTTCAGGAACTTCACATCCATTGAATTGTTCACACGCGCCGTGTAGCGGTCGAAGTTAGGACCGGCACCTTCCATTGTTCCTTTTTGACTATAATAATCGAGACCAATGTTGTAGGTATTGTTTGCACCACCACCAGACATGTTGATGTTGTGGTTTTGCCGCACCCCTGTTTTGAAGGCTTCCTCGAACCAATTGGTATTCACTTCGTTTGGGTCAACATATTTTGAACTGGACGAATTGTACCCATCGGGAACATCCATCCCACTGTTGTTGTATGCCATTGTTACGTAATCGGCATACTGGTAGGCATCCATTACATCATACACATCTTTCTGCACCTGGTCGAGACCCAGATAGCCAGAGTAATCAATTTTCATGGCCTGGTTCTTTTTACCTTGTTTGGTGGTAATAATTACCACCCCGTTGCCGGCACGCGAACCATAAACAGCGGCAGCTGATGCATCTTTCAGTACCTGGATGCTTTCGATATCGTTTGGTGAAAAGTCGCGGATGGTAGTTCCCATAGGCACTCCATCAATCACATAGAGTGGCGAGGTGCTGCCGAACGAACCAATACCACGGATACGAACCGTTGGGTCGGCACCCGGTTGCCCGTCGCTGGTAATCTGCACCCCAGCTACTTTTCCTTCGAGCATGGTGGAGATGTTCGAGTTCGACACTTTTTTCAGGTCTTCGGTATTGACAATAGCTACTGAACCGGTCAGGTCAACTTTACGTTGGGTACCGTAGCCCACCACCACCACCTGTTCAAGCCCGATCATATCCGAAACAAGTGCAATGGAGCCCAGATCGGTTTTCCCGCCAACACTCAGTTCTACGCTTTTGTACCCAACGAACGATATAACCAGTGTAGCATCCGAAGGAACAGAAAGTGTGAAGTTGCCGTCAATATCGGTAATAATGCCGTTGGTGGTGCCCTTTTGCTGTATGGTTGCACCGGGGAGGGGTTCACCCTTTTCGTCAACAATTGTGCCTTTAACTTTGATGGCGTTTGCCTGGGCCGTTGTCATTTGGCCGGCATTACCGGTGCCATCTGCATACGTTGCCGGTGCAAATGCCAGCAATCCCGCCAGAATTAAATAGGAATATTTCATACGATTATTTTTTAGTCATTATGGTATCGTATGGAACTCGCACCTTCATTGCTCCATAAAATGTGGATGTTGTAAGTGCTCGTTTCATCGTTTGAATATTTTTTTTGCTTATTGATTATTGAACAGAACTAATTACGACGTAACACCCATCAACGGTAATGGCGCAGTTCAGATCCGTACTGTCCACGGTAACACCTTCGTAGAGCTGGTAATGTGTCGAGCCATTTGCATAAGTCACATCGTATCGAACATTCGCTTTACCGTCACCCAGGTTTGTTACGGTGACTTTTATATCAGAATCACTAATGTTTCCCGCAAATACAGTCCAGTCCCAGTCAGATGTTTTGGTGGCAGTGGCAAAGCCATCGCCCCATCCATAGTTGTCCATCCGGCTTACTGCATATTCGACCAGGCTGGCTTTGCGAAGAACCACTACGGGTGCATTCCAGTTATTAGTCTCCGATGAGTAACAGTGCATTGTAAATACTTTAGCCGCTCCCGGCGCAACATGATACTCATTCGAAAATGAGGTCCAGAATGCAGTCGAAAGGTCTGTAGCACCAACTTGTTTTGTTCCTCCCACCACATTGGTTACCGAGCAGTTCGTTGTTACTGTGCTTGTGGCACCAACATAAGCAATCACTGCATTTTGCGTACCATTTCCTCCCGGGTTTTCAAACTGAAGGTTCTCATTGGCGATTACTGCTGTTGTGCCATCAGAATAGGTAGCTGTTACAACCAAGCCTGTTGTATTAAATACGGGTACTGCCGGCCCAGGGAATGTGTAGCTTGTTACAGTCGGCATTGTTGTAACCGCCAAACTAACAATCGAGTTCGTTACTTCCAGTTTGTAATAGGAGGATACGGCTTTGGTGTATTCGCCCTGCTTGGTTTTGCTGTACGAAACAATTACGGTCTTTTCACCAACCGTTGTCATATCCGGAATAACGGTGAAGGAAATATCAGTCGAGTCCACTTCCTGGGTTGATCCATCGGCAAAAGTAACGGTAGCTACCGCATCGCCCCAGAAGTTTTCATTGCCCAATTCAACAAAGGCCGGAGCGCCGGTAATGGCAATCGATACTGGTTCCTCATCTTCAACTTCAGTTACTTTCGACGGAATAAGATAGGCGGTTTTCATTTCGAAATAGCTGCCATCGCAAACCAGAAAAGCCACAATATCAGCAGTGGCCGAAACCGGTTGCTGATAGGTTTCGGTTAGTGTTACCCCGTTTGTACCCAAAGATTTGGCTGTTACATAAACATTCCCGGTAGCCGAGTGGTCAATATCCATCGATACATAAGCACCTTGCATGGTTGCCTTGAAATCGTCCCAAATATCGCCATCACTGTCAATGTCGGGATAGTCTTGCCCAATCATACCGAGGGCAAAATCGCTGTTCCCCCAGCCATAAGCATCGGAACGGAGAAGAAAATACTCGGAATACCCCGTTGCATCGCGCTGTGCCGTAGCCAGGCAAAGGTTCCAGTTGTTCCAGTTACCTCCACCCGACGAATGGTTCACAAACTCCAGGTGCAGCAGCTTGTTTGAAGGAATCGTGAAATAATCGGAAAAGTAGGCCCACCAAGCAGCACTGTTGTCTTCGGGCCCAACAATGGCGGTTGTAATGGTGAGGTAGGTCGTATCACCGGTGTTGGGTTTAGCCGCTGCAATGGAGTCAATCCGATCTTGCAGGTCGGTGGGCGCATCAATGGAATAGGTATCGATGTTTTCGCACCCAACTAAGCCAAATGCTGCCAAAACGGCTGCGCACAAGGCGCCTCTCATCAGTTTGGTTCGTTTCATAAGTTAAAATTTGATTGGATTCTTATTCGATAGTTCTGTCGTTCAATTCAGTTGCCTAAAGGTAGGCTGGCCCAGCCTGTTACAGGAGGACTAAAAAAGAATTGAAGTGGACAAAACCGGAATTCAATTTATCTGCCGCAACAAAGCGCGACAGACCACCGACTTAATTCTTAGATTGAAACTCAGAAGGAGTCATCCCATAGAATTTTCGGAACAAGCGGCTGAAGTATTTCGGATCGTTAAAACCAACATTGAAGGCAATATCGGCAATGGGCAATTTGTTTTCCCGGATCAGTTCAACCGCTTTCTTCAATTTAAAGGAATTAATGAAATCGGTGATACCCAAATCGGCAATTGCCCGCAACTTTTTGTATAACAAGCTTTGGCTCATCGCCAGCTCCGATGCAAATTGACTGGCTGATAATTCAGGGTTTTGATACAACTTTTCGAGAACAACATACACCTTCTGCATAAACTCCTCGTCAACCGGGTTACTTATTGATTCACTGAGCGATATGTCATGCGGATTGCTAAACATTTTTTTCAACCTGCGGCGCCCTTCAATCAGGTTGGCCATCCGGGCTTGCAGCACATCCAGGTTAAACGGCTTCGGGATGTAGTCGTCGGCTCCCGACTCAAGGCCTTCAATCCAGTTTTCGATCATATTTTGCGCGGTGAGCAAAATCACCGGAATGTGGCTGGTTTGAATATCCTTTTTCAGTCGGCTGCACAGCTCAACGCCATCCATCACCGGCATCATTACATCGCTCAAAATCAGGTCGGGCGAATATTTTTTTGATAGCGCCAACGCTTCCTTTCCGTTTTCGGCTCCAATCAAGCGATAATCGGCACGTAAGGTTTGAATTAAAAAACTGCGCAAATCATAATTATCTTCCACAATCAACACCAGCGGTTTCGAGCGGGTTGGCTCATCATCGGTTTCTGTCGGTTCATCAACCGGGTCGCCAAAGACCAGGCTTTCCGAAAGAACATCAACCCGGCCCTGCAAATTGGCAGCCACCGGCACCAGGCTCTGATCGAGCTCCCGTTCGTCAAAACGGTCGGGCGTAAAGGGAAGGCAAACAATAAAGCAACTGCCTTTTCCAACCTCGCTTTCCACATCAATGCGC
>JBKEAN010000143.1:0-3304 GCA_047972415.1 Mangrovibacterium sp. | reverse complement strand
GTTAACACCCAGTTCGGGTTGGGGTGTGTTAAAAATGTGCCGTATTTATCAACAATAAAGCAAAACCCGCCATTTTCGATATCCAGCTGGGCTATGTTTTTATTAATAAAATCAAGGCTAACTTGTCCAGACAAGTATCCAATTATCTTGTTGTCATTATTTTGGATAATTTTTGTGAAATTTATTACCAACAAACTCGTATCCATTGGGCAGTAAAACGGTTCGGACCATGTGCCCTCGGGGTTATTCTTCGCAAACAGTTTTAGTTCATCAATCATTGGCGAGTTACAGTTGTTTGAGTCTTTAACAACCTCGAACAGTCCGTTTCCTTTACTGTAAATTGCCAAAAACGGAAGATGGTTATCATCAGTCAGTTCTAACCTGAACCCCTGCACGATTGGGTTTTCTGCTAATATTTTTTTCAGGTATAATTCCCAATCCAGCTCTGGCGAAAAATAGGGAACCTGGTAAGCCACATTTCGAACAACTTCCTGAACGTTAAATATATAAGAAACAATACCATGAGTGACTTGTTCGGAGTGGTGCGTGGCATTTTCCTCGATTTTTTCCATCAACAACTTCTCGCTGAACCTGTAATTCATATAAACACCAACAGCTACCATTAAACTTACAGTAACCAAAATGTAAATCGTTAATTGGAATACAATACTACGGTTATTCATATTGAAAGTCGAAAATCAATCCTTTTACAAATTATCACTTTTTTTAATGTAAAACGTATCTTTACCATCATTTCGGAGTAACAAAAGAAACTTACACGCCAGCAGGTTTCTGTTTCAAATCGAAATATTTTCACATCTCTCCAATAAAAACCTTGATTATCAATGTATTATTAGTAGTCAGAACGAATAAAAGCCGATTTGAACGAACACGAATTCCCCGATGAAAAAATAGGCAACTGAACACGACCAAAAAAGCCGGATTGATGATACAATCCGGCTAAGTATGCTGCAATTTAAATTTCTGTTACAATTAGGTATTCATTGCACCGCAAACAGCAATCGTTTGTCCGCTAACATACGACGAAAGGTCTGAAGCCAGGAACAAAGCCACTTTAGCTACTTCTTCGGGAGTACCGCCACGTTTCATCGGAATAGTTGCTTCCCATGCTTTACGTGCATCTTCCGGAATGGCGTGGGTCATCTCTGTAATAATGAATCCCGGAGCAATGGCATTGCTGCGAATGCCGCGCGAACCGAGCTCCTTGGCAATTGATTTGGTAAACCCGAGAATACCTGCTTTCGATGCTGAGTAGTTAGACTGGCCTGCATTTCCGCTAACGCCAACGACCGAACTCAGGTTTACAATTGAGCCGCTGCGTTGTTTCAGCATGGTTTTTTGCACTGCTTTTGTAAAGTTGAAAACCGATTTCAGGTTCACGTTTATAACGGCATCCCATTGTTCTTCGGTCATGCGCATTAACAAGGTGTCTTTTGTAATACCAGCGTTATTTACTAAAACATCAATGCGGCCGAATTCGTCTGCAATTTTATCAACTACAGCATCTGTATCTGTAAACGAAGCAGCATTCGATGCATATCCTTTTGCTTTTACGCCCATCGCAGCTAGTTCTGCTTCGGTGGCTTTCATCGCTTCATTTTCAAACAAATCGGTGAATGCAATATTGCAGCCTTCTTCGGCAAACTTCAGAGCAATTGCTTTTCCGATGCCTCTGGAAGCACCGGTGATAATAGCTGTTTTACCTTCAAGTAATCTCATGTCTATCAAATTTAATTTCAATATTTTCATGAACCCTAATCCCGGACTTTCACGATTGAAGCTGTCCTGAAATAAACAGTTCAATTTTCAACTTTTATTTTGGCCAACAAATATAGTGCTTTGATTATTTGTCCGGTCAACTTGCCCGTAAAATTTCGGGTTTCAACTAAGAAAGCAAACTTTTGAACTGAATCTTTGACTGAAAAGTTTTAGAGGTGCAGTTTTTGACGTCCCCAATCAATACACCATTTCATTATTCTGCGGTTTGTAAAATGAATTCGGTACTTTTGCCGAAAATAGTTATCATGTTCGATCAAGCTACCATTTGTGCCATAGCGACTTCGCCCGGAATGGGTGCCATTGCCACCATACGCCTATCGGGGCAAGAATCCATTCAAATTGCTGCCAAGGTATTCCAATCGGTAAAAAAAGATAAGAAGCTGGCTGATCAGAAAGCCAATACCCTGCATTACGGAACTTTTTATGATGGAGATGAGCTTATTGACGAAGTTATTATCTCACTGTTCAGGGCTCCGCACTCGTTTACAGGTGAAGATATTGTTGAAATAGGCTGTCATGGTTCAGTGTATATTCAACAGCGAATTCTGCAGGCTTTAATTGCGAATGGCGCACGGATAGCGCGCCCTGGCGAGTTTTCGCAACGTGCTTTCCTGAATGGGAAAATGGATTTGTCGCAAGCCGAAGCTGTTGCCGATCTTATTTCGTCGAGCAATGCGGCCAACCACAAAATGGCGTTGAAACAAATGCGCGGCGGCTTCTCCAAAGAAATCAGCAAGCTTCGCGGCCAGCTCCTGCATTTTATTGCCATGATTGAACTGGAACTCGATTTCGGAGAAGAAGATGTGGAATTTGCCGACCGCAAAGAACTTGTCCGGTTGACTTCTGAGATTGAAGCACTAATTGGCAAACTGGCAAATTCATTCAAATTGGGGAATGTGCTAAAAAATGGTGTTCCAGTAGCTATTGTGGGCGAAACCAATGTAGGAAAATCAACTTTGTTGAATGCCCTGCTGAAGGAAGAGAAGGCCATTGTATCTGATATTCACGGTACAACGCGCGATGTTATTGAAGATATGATTAATATTGACGGGGTCGCCTTTCGCTTTTTCGACACCGCCGGAATACGCGATACAACCGACACCATTGAAAATATGGGCATACAGCGTAGTTACAACAAACTCGAACAGGCCGAAATTGTACTGCTTGTGTGCGATTTAAGCAACTCGCTGGATTTGATACAGGAACGCATTGAACGCATCAGGGAACGAATTGGCGGCCAAAGCCTGATTATTGTCGGCAACAAAGCCGATGTTGCCGGGCGCGATAAAATTACAGCGATGCTAGCATCAGTTGAGCTGGCTGAAAACGAAAACATTGTATTTATTTCGGCTAAGCAACAGCAAAACCTCGAAAGCCTGATTGATTTGCTGAAAGAATGTGCCAACCTACAACAAGCCAACGATACCGACGTGGTTGTTTCCAACATTCGGCATTACGAGGCACTAACTAAAGCCCATCAAGCCGTTGT
The DNA here is from genome assembly GCA_047972415.1 of Mangrovibacterium sp. Classification (GTDB taxonomy): domain Bacteria; phylum Bacteroidota; class Bacteroidia; order Bacteroidales; family Prolixibacteraceae; genus Mangrovibacterium. The sequence goes on along the minus strand of JBKEAN010000143.1, from coordinate 15 downwards.
TCGGGTGATTGATGG
>JBKEAN010000142.1:0-5586 GCA_047972415.1 Mangrovibacterium sp. | reverse complement strand
CCTGGTCTGTAAATTCCGGTTCATTATTGCCCGTGAACCTTTCGCAATAAAATTGAAGTTCTTCAAACTTGTCACACACATAAAAGTAAATTCTTATTAACTTGTCGTCTTTATCCTTGGAAATCATATCTAATTGTCAATTCGTAACTGACTGTAAGATACTGGTTTTCAAGGAATTAAACAAATTTAAGCCGCTGATTTTCAACTATTTAATGAACTTTTTTATATTTTTCTCAACCCTTGATTCGCATGATTCATAATGCGGTAGCCTTTCTTCTTACAGAACTCCTTAATTCTTTACTGCTCTTTTAATTGTTTCAAATCCCATTCATCCATCCACCGAATGACAGGTTTGTCATTTTCGAAACGGATAGGCAGCCAAATATAACGTCCATCAATCGGATTTTTTGGTGTCCAACGGTCCCCCATGTAAATAAAGGTATCTTCCCCCCCCCTGATTGGCAAAACAAAGGTACTTTGTGAGCGAAACGTCAAATTAGATTCGTCACCAATGCAAGGGTTGCCAAGTGCTTCCCAAGGACCCCAAATCGAGCTTGAACGGAACATACGGGCGGCATTGGGATCCCAACCTGTACAGCCCGACGCCAAAAGGTAGTAAACGCCGTCTTTTTTGAATAAGGCCGGGGCTTCGTTGTGTCCGGCCGGAAAGAGGCGGATATACTTTCCTGTAAAATCCTGATAGTCATCAGTCAGTTCCGAAATGTGCAGGGTTAAATTGTCTTCGGACGAGTGTATATGATAAGCTTTGGCATCATCGTCAACAAACAGTCCCATATCGCGCGACATCTGCCCGCTTTCGAAGTCCCGTTGGACAAACAAGCCTTTTTCAATTGCAGCATACCAACTCGGAGTCCACCATTTCAGCGAATCCGGGTAAACGGACTGTTTCAACGAATCGGGATAATCAGCTGGCCATTGCATCCTGTTTGGCCGAAGTGATTTAACAAAACGGTATGGCCCGGTTGCATTGTCGCTTACAGCTAAACCAGTGCGTGCTGCCTCGTAGCCTTGTCCTTTTAGTTCGAGGTGAAACCACATCACAAACTTGCCCGTTTTTTCATTATAAATCACTTTGGGGCGCTCAATAATACAACCTTTCTCAATCTCGGAGCCAATTTCTTCGGAAATAGAAAGGGCAATCCCTTCGTTTTTCCAGTTGTACAAATCGATTGACGAGTAGCAGCTCACCCCAACTTGAGCCGAGTTTCCGCTTCGTCCAGTCGTTTTAAACTCGCCAAACCAGTAATACCGATCATCATGAAACGCAATGCCCCCGCCGTGTGCATTGATGTGGACACTATCAGTATCGACCCAGATTTTGCCCGGTTGAAAACTGCTGTTATACTTCGGAGCCTGCGAGCCCGATTGACAGCCAATTAGTGCCAGTAAGCCAGCAATACCCAGTAAGTAGATTTGTTTGGCGAGTTGAATAGGTCGAATTTTCATTTGTAAGAATTGATTGTTAATAATTGATTTCACAGAACGGTTTATATCCCGGTAGCAGCAAACATACAACACACATAATTCAAAGGCTGACAGAAATTCAACTCATGCTGTTCAAAAATCGACAAATCCACGCAAAAAAGCTTTTTGTACACAATTGGTCCTTACTATTACATACGTTTTAACCCGAATGCGAATTCGAGTCGGCCTCGCCGCTTTTTTCCATGTATTCTTTGGGAGTACAACCATAAAACTCTTTAAAACAACGGGCAAAATATGAGGGGTTCGAAAATCCAACCATATAAATAATCTCAGAAATGTTCCGCTTCTTCTGTACCAACATCCCTGCTGCAATTTTAAGTCGTTGGTTCCGGATAAACTCTTTGGCAGTTTGCCCCGTCAGGGCCTTTATTTTGCGGTACACCTGGTTGGAGCTTGCTCCCATATCTCTGCTAAAAGCATCAACATCAAAAGTTGGATCATCCAATTTATTTTGAACGGCTTCGACTGCCTGCTTCATAAAAATCTCGTCAAGCGATGATAATTCAATATTGTCGGGTTCCAAAATCAATTCTTTCCGAAGCTTATCCTGTATTTGACGGCGTGTTGCCAGTATGTTGTGCAACTTAAGTTTTAGCGAGACCAAATTGAAGGGCTTAAAAATATAGTCAACAGCCCCCAGGCGCAGTCCTTTTAATTCATCTTCCTGCATCGTTTTGGCTGTAAGGAATACTACTGGAATGTGTGAACAATTCAGATCCTTGCGAAGTTGTTTACAGAACTCAAAACCATTCATTTCGGGCATCATAATATCCGAGAGAATTAAGTCGGGCATTTCCTTTCTGCTAATTTCCAGTCCTTTTTGTCCGTTGTGTGCACTTAGCACTTTAAACTCGCTTGATAAACCGTTCACCAAAGATTCGTTGAGTTCTCGGTCGTCTTCCAGCACTAAAATAGTTAAGCAGTTGGGCAGGGGGATTTCAAATTCGGAGTCCAGTTGATCTGTTTCTGCTTCCTTGTTCTGGCCGTTTTTTGTGGCATTTGTTTCAGTATTTGGATCAACAGTAATTTCGGCTGCTGCCACAAACGGAAGCTGAACGGTAAAGCAACTGCCTTTGCCCAGTTCGCTGTCAACAGCAATACTGCCCTGGTGTTGCTCCACTAGGGCTTTGGCCATATAAAGCCCAATTCCACCGGTGCTTTGCGTTCGGATTTGATTGACCTGATAAAAGCGCTCAAAAATTTTGCTTTTGTGTTCCTCGCTGATTCCTATCCCGTTGTCGCTTACACTAATTACAATGAGTTGGCGTCCGTCATTTTCTGTTTTCAAATAGGTTTCAACCCGAATCCAGCCCTTGTCCCTGGTGTATTTGAAGGCATTGGAAATGAGGTTAAAGATTATTTTCTCGAATTTATCCGGGTCAAGGCGGGCAACAAATGGGCTGCTCGGCAGCAGTAACTGAAAGCTTATTCGCCGCGATTCGGACATGGCTGAAAACAAGCCCGAAATATCTTTGAGCACCGCACCAATGTCGACTGACTGAATAAGCAACTGTTCGGGAATTCCTTTTTCCATTTTCCTAAATTCGAGTAATTGGTTTACCAGGCGTAACAGCTTCATTGCACTGTTTTTAATCAGTTCGGCATGTCGAAGGGAAGCCGGGAACAAATTTTTGTCGGCTGCCAATTCGTTGGCAGGGCCAATGATAAGTGAAAGTGGGGTTTTTAGTTCGTGTGTGATGTCGGTGAAGAAGAACGATTTCATTTCGTTTAGCCGCTGCATCTCTTCTGCTTTCAACTTTTCAAACCGAAGCGTACTTTTTTCCTGTGCCCGGATAATGGAATATTGGTTGAAGAAATAAACAATACAGGCAAGCAGAAGGCAATAAAACAAGTAAGCCCAAATGGTTTTCCAGAAAGGTGGCGTAATATGCAGTAAAAGAACAGTTTCGTCGGTACTCCAAACTCCATCGCTATTTTTTGCCTTCACCTTAAACAAATACTCGCCATGCGGTAAGTTAGTGTAAGTGGCCGAATTGTGCGATGCCGAGTGAATCCACTGACTGTCAAAGCCCTCAAGTTTATAATAATAATCGTTTTTCGATGGGTTTTTGTAATCCATCGCCGAAAAAACGATGGTTATCATTTTCTCTTTGTACGACAGGCGAAGCTGGCTGGTGTAAGGAATAGTTTGGCTGAGGGCGAGCTTGTGGCGCAATGCCCCGTCGGTTTGTAAGCTGCGGTTGAGTAATTGCAAATCGGTAATAACAACTTTGGGAGGGGTCGAATTGGTGGCACTGTTGTTGGGCGTAAAAGTTAAAAAACCACCTTGGGCATCAACCATCACCTGTTTGTCGTGCAATTTTAAGGTTGAATTTCGTTCGAAACGAATGTTCTCATAATCTCTCGAAAAATATTTTCCAACAACTTCTTCCTGCTGAATATTGAACTTCACAAAACCACGGTACATGCGAATCCACAAGTTGCCTTCATCATCGTCCATTAGGTTGCTCACAATTTCGTTACTCAAATACTCGATGTCCGGATATCCTTTAAATTGAAAAATGGGTTTCCCATTACTGCTGGTAGTGGTTACCAACTTATTTAAGCCCGAGTTGGTGCCAATCCACAAATTTCCAGATCGGTCTTCAAAAATGGTATTAACAATATTGTCATTAAGCGAAAGTTGGTCGGTGGGTGAGTAATAAAAACGTTGAAAGGACTGGCTGTTTGGGTCGAAGCAGTTTAAACCATCTTGGGTTCCAATCCATAACCGCCCTTTCGTATCTTCGAACAAAGCCCTTACATTGTTGTCACTTAGGTCACCGGTAGCGGCTTGGTAAACTGACTGTTCATAAGTTCCGTCTGCTTTTTTGTTTAGCTTCATAAAGCCACTTTGCAGGGTTCCCACCCAAACAACACTAGCATTGTGAGGGCTAAGTACAAGGCAACACACTTTATCGCCTGGAAGTTTTACTGTGCTGTTCTGGTTAAAATATTCTGCTTTGTCCAAGTTGAGCAAGTAATCTTTTGTGAACGGATAATAAATCAGCCCGGCATCTTCGGTTCCAACCCACAATCCGCCCGAGTCAGTTTTCATATCAAGCACTGAGTTGGCATTAACCGTATGATGTCCGTGCCGGTATCCAACTGCGCTGTACTCTTTTCTGAATTTCAGTTGGTTATTATTTCGTTCGTATTGAAAAATCGAGTGGCTTGCACCTACCCAAACCTGGCGGCGAAACTCGGCGAACGAACGAACTGGCGGCGACAATTTGTCGGCTCCGCGGAGTTTATAGCGGTTAATTCCGTTTTCTGTAATTGATGCCCTATCCAAACTGGCAGCCCCTACCCAAAGTATGCCTGCCCTATCAACCCACAAAGCCGATATTCGTTGTCGGAAAGGCTGGTTGGGTTATCACTTTCTTTATAATAGGCAATTAGCTTGGCCTTGTCGGGTGTTTGCGCTTGCTCTGTCTCTGTCATCAATCGTAATCCGTCGTTCCAGGTACCTATCCAAAGGTTACGAAACTGGTCGTAATACAGGCGCGATACCACTCCGGCACCTTTTCCTGTTTCGGTTTGGTTTAATTTGAAGTTGGTGAAATACAGTTGCATCCCACCATCATCCAGTTCAATACGGTCGAGCCCACCGCCCCAGGTGCCAACCCATATATTTCCGTCAGCCGATTCAGTTATTTGCGTGACGACCAAGTGACTTATAGAATTTTGTCCATTTTGTGGGGTGTAGCGTTGAAATTCGGAATCGCCGGGATTCCGCTTCAGCAAACCGTAATAAGTGGCCGCCCACACAATGTTCCTGCTGTCAACAAATACATCGCTGACAATATCGTTGTTGAAAAAATGTGTGCTAGGAGTCTGTCGGGCTTTGCAGAGGGCTGGAAAAATTAGTATTTTCAGGCATGAAGAAATTTATAGGAGCAGACCGTGAACAGCGGATGTTAATGCCATATGACCTGGGCGATTGGCTACCGGAAGATCACCTGGCGCGTTTTATCGTAGATATTGTTGACAAGCTGGATTTTAATCACATATACATAAAATACAAAGGGGTAGGTTCTGATGCATATGATCCCCGGATGCTACTGTCCTTACTATTTT
>JBKEAN010000011.1:0-1754 GCA_047972415.1 Mangrovibacterium sp. | reverse complement strand
GCATCGTGCCACCATTCCCAGGTCACCTGTCCGGGTTTAATCCAATCGGTATTTCCCAACTCATTGGGACGGGACAGTTTAAAAACCAGTTCGTTTTCAAAAATTTGCTTATCGTTGCTGCTTATCATGAAAACTCGCCAGGGAAAGCTGCGAGTAGCCGATGTTTTAGCTATATAATCAGCCTCTTTGGTAATTTTCACGCTGCGGTCGCCGTCGTCACCAAAGGCAAGGGGGCATTTCGGGAAACGGCTTTCCAGCACGTTTTCGCCGTTTGCTTTCAAAAACAGGCACGGATAATCAAAAAGATCGGCTTCCGAAATCAGCATTTTACAATCGTTCTTCGCCTCAATCAAAACCGGTAAGGTACTTTGATCCAGCGTTACCGCATCCGAGGTATTTGTTTTCACATAAGGAATCTCGTAAGATGTTTTGAATGAAGCAGTCGGGGCAACAATCGCCTGAAATGATTCGGGAAAGCGCAGGTGAACTGTTTCATCCAGCACCTCAATCGAGCCTGCGCCCAGGTGAGTGATAAACCGATAAGCAAATCCTTCGTTATACGCCCTGAATTCGAGGGAATAGTTTCCTTTAAACCGGAGCAACAAAACATTGCAATGGTTTTCAACAAGCGCGTTGCGGAGTGGGATTTCTCGGTGGATCTGCTCGTTAATGACACTGGTTTTGGTTCCGGTCAACACGGGGTTTTCGCCCAGAATGGCGTGACTCAGTTTCAGCTGAAGGCTGCTGTTATCCAGCAATTGCTGGCCTGCTGCAGAAACTGAATAGTAAACCCGATCGGAGAGATTTATCCTTACGTTGACTTTCCCATCGGGCGACGAAAGTTCAAGATCCTTATTCTTTGTCCAGCCTGTTTGTGTTACCAAGCATAGTAAAAAAAACACGAGCAGGCCTAGCGTTTGCTTCAGCCTGCCCGACGTGTTTAGTTGTTTGGTTATCATTGGTTAGTATTGTTTGTGTGTAGAAATATATCGTCACTTTTTCTTTAATTCCCCATTCTTCATCTCAAGCATTTATGTTATCATCTATTTCCAAACCGAGCCCAACTCCTGTACCTCAAGCTCTTGCACTTGAATAGCCGACCAATCCTCAAATTCAAGCCCATCGGTGTTTTTAGCCTCCGGCATTGGCGCTATCAGGCAAAATTTACCATGGTCGGCAAATAATTCCACGCTGGTTCGGTCAAGCAGTATTTCGTAATAAAACTCCATTTTTTCAATTTGGTCGCCACCGTAAAACTCGCCGTTGAGATTGTTCCAGTTCATATCGTAGTGCAGAATGGAATTTCCGTTAAATTTCAAGCCAAAAGAAGTTCCATCCAACAGCTTAATCTTCATCTTCAGGCGAAAGAGGTCTCCTTGCAATTCTTTGAACTTCAGGTTGGCCTCGTCCCGTGTGAGATTTTTCCATTGATAGCTTTTTTGATGAAGAGTTTCGATTTCGGCAATGGGTTCGGAGAAAAGGCGAATTCCTTCCTTGGTGGTGCGCAAACTAAACTCGGTTGGGAACATCATCATGCCGTTAAAAGGCATTCCTTTTTGGTCTATCTGCCCCCAGCCAATCTGGATGCGGCGACCGTCGGTGGATGGATTGTTGTTGAACGTTTGCGCCGCATTCATCTTCCACCGGTAGTAATTCAACTTATCGGTTTCTGGATTAAATGTAATCACTTTAAACGAACCAAGCAGGTAGGTTCCGGCAGCACCGTACAGCACCCATTTGGTATTTTGAGGATT
>JBKEAN010000141.1:0-4815 GCA_047972415.1 Mangrovibacterium sp. | reverse complement strand
TTCGCGCTGCAAAAACAGGAAATACAGCAAGCTAAATAGTGCCAGGCTGATTCCCGACTCGTAGATGTAATTGACAAAATTAAACATGGCCATTCGGATTATCGTTTTCCAAATCTTTGCCAACTTCGGTCATCAAATCTTCAAGCTCGGCCAGGCTCATGTTGTCTTCCTTTGCAAAAAACGAAACCATGTCGCGAAACGAGTTCCCGAAATAATTGCTCAGAAAGTTTTTCATGTACACCCGGGTATATTCCTGCTTGCTTATCAGCGGAAAATACCGGTGGGTTTTTCCAAAAGCCTCGTGATCAACAAAGCCTTTTTTCTCCAATATGCGAACGATAGTTGAAACCGTGTTGTAAGCCGGTTTCGGCTCCGGAAGTTTGTCCAGAATGTCGTTCACAAACGCTTTTTCGAGCTTCCACAACTGTTGCATCACTTGTTCTTCGGCCTTTGTCAATTCTTTTATCATCATCCTTGCTTTAAGTTTCAATTGCTTATCAAATATAACTAAAGCCTACGTTTTATAACTAATGTTTTAGTTATTTTGAAGAAAAAATTTTACGACGGGTCGTAGCGGATACAAATTGAATGTTTCATCGGCATTGAGTTTTTAAGTTTGAAATTGATGAAACAATGTTACAACTATATTTTTAGTTTTCAAACTAAATTTATAGTTTTCAAGAAATTTATTCGTTTTAACTAAAAAAAATCAACGATTCAATGTAAAATCGTCGGCATCGGCGGCAACCGGAAACCTTGCACGAAAGCTGTTCAATTCGTTCAAACTTAAGTTCACCGAAACGATTGTTTCGGCATCCGCTCCTCCCGCAAGGGCGTTTCCCCGGGCATCAAACACAACCGAACCGCCCGAATAGCCTATTCCGGCACCATCAAGCCCAACCCGGTTTATACCAACCACATAAGCTTGGTTTTCAATAGCGCGGGCTTGTAACAGGCATTGCCACACCTCGCTCCGCGAAGCCGGCCAGTTGGCACAATTGAGGTAAATATCGTAGTCGCCCCGGTTGCGGGCAAACACCGGAAAACGCAGGTCGTAACAAATTTGGGGAAGAATGCGGAAACCTTTCAGCTTAAAAACCTTACGGGCCACACCATGCGAAAAATGCGAGTGTTCCTGCCCTACCGAAAACAAATGACGTTTATCGTAAAAATCGGTTTCGCCACCGGGACGGACAAACAGCAGCCGGTTATAAAAACGCCCTTCGTCGCTGATAATAATCGTTCCTGCCAGTACAAAACGGTGCGTTGCAGCCATTTTTTTCATCCAAAGCACGGTTTCGCCCTGCATGGTTTCTGCCAGTTCGCTGGCATTCATTGTGAAACCGGTTGTAAACATTTCGGGCAACAGTACCAAATCGGTATCAGTAGGAATACCGGCGAGTAGTTTTTGCAGGTGGCGGCGGTTACGTTCCGGGTTCTCCCAGGCAATATCAAATTGAAGAAGGCTAACTTTAAGTTGAATATCGGGACTTTCCATGATGTAATTTTCGTTTGTACCATTAAACGACGACAAAAAACCGGGTTGCATCAATCGTCGAGGGTGAATTGCTTCGGGTGTTTTCCCACCAAACACAGGTTCCGGTAATAGGCTTTCATCCGGCGAATATCTTCCTGCGGGTCATCCGTCAGTTCCAGGGTGTCGCGCCAGCCAATTTCTTTCCGGCCAAAATCGAAAAAACCCAAATAAACCACTGCCCCAGTCGATTTTGCAATGGTATGAAAACCAGCCTTCCAGCGGGTGGTCCGCTCGCGGGTACCTTCGGGCGTAATGGCCAGGTGCATCGTTTCGCGCTTGTTCATTTCTTCAACAATCTGTTTTACAACCGAGGCTCCCCTGGAACGGTCGATAGGAATTGCACCGGCTTTACGCAGAAAATAGCCTACGGGCCAAAAAAAGAACTCCTTTTTAATTACAACATTGGCAACGCCGCCAACCGAAGTATAATACAAATACGAAATAACAAAGTCCCAGGCGCTGGTGTGCGGAACCCCGATAATGATTGCTTTGTTGTGCGGCATAACGCCATTCACGGCTTTCCAGCCCAGCAGTTTCAGCAAAAATTTACAAACCGGTTGCATCCTTTATACGGTAATTTGATAGGTTTCGAAATAACTGCCCGACGCATAACTGCTCAACAATTGCACGGCCATTTGGCTGGCCTCGTACAGCACATGAACACCCCGGTACGAAACCAAGATCATCAGAAAACGCTTGGTTTCGGGCTGTACACCTGTGCGTTCCGAGTCGGATGTGGGCGTTCCAAACGCGCCAAGTTGATCGCGAAAAACGGGCATGCCTTCAATATTCAGCTCGCCGCGGCCCAAACCTTCATATGGTTCGCCGTTGCGGCCAATGCCCATCACAATGTTGCCCTGTATTTTGTCGGCATCGTAGCCACCGATGGAAATGCCCGAACTGATGGAAACCAGGTTCAGCGCATCCACAACATTATTAATTTGGTACAAACCTTTGCCGCTAACCACACGGCGCAGCAGCGCCTCGGCCGAAACCCGGTAACGTGCGGGGTCTTTCCCACAAGCTTTGTAGGCATCGCGCGAGGCCGCCAATGCCGGAATATAACGGATGTTTTCCAATTCCAGGTTTTTCACAATATCGCGGCACTTAGCTTCCACCTGTTGCCACAAATCTTCGCGGAAGTTTTCAACCCGTACATTGCATTCAATGCACGACAGGTAAATATCCGGGCATTTGTCGGCCAATTCCTCCGAAATTTTAATGTTTTTCATTTTTCAGGCTTGATTAAAAAGAAAATCAATCCCCACAAAAATAAAAAATAGCCACACTCAGCAGCTATTTATCCATTCAATTTGAATGAATCTTCAAGGGTAAAACAAAATTACGGCTGTTAAAAGAAAACTTCGGTCCGGATGTTTTCGGGCAAAATGCCATAGCCTTCCAGCAAATTGGTTACTTCTTCAATCATACCCGAGTTGCCGCATAGGTAACAAATGGTGTCCGGGTCCACGGGGTTTTCTTTCAGGTAAAAAGTCACCCGGCCAAAGTAATCGCCACCGTCCTCGCGCGAAGTACACAGCTTGTACCGATAAGGTTTGAAAGCTTCGCAGCCATAAGCTTCGTCGGCAAAATGAACACCATGCAGCAGTTTGTAATTCAAACTCGGATAACTTTTCACGAAAGAATGGAAGGGTGAAATACCGGTGCCGGTAGCTATAAATAAAGTTTGGTGGCCAGCCAAAACTTGCTCGTCGAGGATGAAAAAGCCGCGAGGACCTTCAAGCTGTATTTCGCTTCCGCTTTTCAGATGGCGCAAATAGCGCGAAAAATCGCCGCCTTCGATTTCGCGGATTAAAAACGAAAGGCGCTCCTCTTTGTCGGAGCTGTAAATGGAATACTCGCGCCCCTCGCCGCTCACGGGGTTGCGCAATACCACGTACTGCCCAGGTGTAAACTGAAAACCATTGCGGTTAAAGTGCAACACGAAGGTTTCGGGGCTGAGTTCTTCCAACTCAATTAATTTATGGTTCGATTTATTCATAAATCCATTGTTTTATGCGTTAACGTGGCGCTCGGCATGGTACGACGAGCGGACCAGCGGGCTACTTTCGACATAACTGAAGCCCCGCTTACGGGCTTCGTTGCGGTACATTTCAAACTGTTCGGGGCTAATGTATTCGACTACTTTCATCAGGTGCGGGTCGGGCTGAAGGTATTGCCCCAATGTTAACACTTTGCAGCCGGCAGTGGCCAGGTCGTCCATTGCTTCGAGCACTTCTTCGGGCGTTTCGCCCAAGCCAAGCATAATACCCGACTTGGCCACCAGACCCGCACTGGCTACAAACTGTAACACCTTCAAACTACGGTCGTAACGTGCGGTGCTGCGTATTTTGGGGGTTAACCGCTTTACGGTTTCCAGGTTGTGCGAGATGACTTCGGGCTTGGCATCAATTACTTTTTGCACCAATTCCTCCCGGGCATGAAAGTCAGGAATCAGCGTTTCCATCGTGGTATTCGGGTTCAATTCTTTAATTTGGCGAATGGTTTCGGCCCAAAAACGGGCGCCGCCATCGGGCAAATCGTCGCGGTCAACCGAAGTAATTACGCAGTGCTTCAGCCCCAACGTACGGATGGTTTCGGCCAGGCGGCGCGGCTCGTCCCAGTCCAACGGGTTCGGGATGAGGTTTGAAACGTAGCAAAAACGGCAGTTTCGGGTACAACGGTCGCCCATAATCATAAAGCTGGCGGTACCGGCGTTCCAGCATTCGCCTTTGTTGGGGCAGTTTCCGCTGGTGCAAATGGTATTGAGCTGGTGCTCGGCTATCAGGCGTTTTACCTTCGAATAGTTTTCGCCGCTTGGCAGGGGCGACTTCATCCAGCGGGGCAAGCGGTCTCGTGTATGTAAAATATCAGTCATTTTTCAACATAAATTTTGACGGTTAAACACGAAAACGCGGTGCTTGTTCAAAAAAACAGACTCGAATGTCTGTTGTTCCGTTCCTTCGGTTACATTAAAAACGGCTTGGGTGGTGCCGAAAATTACCAAGCTTGGTAAAAAAATTTCCTAGCTAGGAGCCTGTCGGGCTTTTAATATTATCAGTTTTTCATACCTTTTGGGAGTGTAATCAGAATTCGCTATCTCCATTTTTGTGGCACTAATTCTATTTCCCGAGTATTATCCAACACTATGGCTCCTTATACTTGTCCTAATTTGATTTTTGCCAATTCAGTTTTAAAGTAAAACCACTTTGGGGCTTTTTCATGCCATTTGCATCTTGAAAAACCGTTTGAGGTTATAAGCAGCACAGACCAATGAC
>JBKEAN010000140.1:0-18417 GCA_047972415.1 Mangrovibacterium sp. | reverse complement strand
TTTGTATTTTATGTATATGTGATTAAAATCCAGCTTGTCAACAATATCTACGATAAAACGCGCCAGGTGATCTTCCGGTAGCCAATCGCCCAGGTCATATGGCATTAACATCCGCTGTTCACGGTCTGCTCCTATAAATTTCTTCATGCCTGAAAATACTAATTTTTCCAGCCCTCTGCAAAGCCCGACAGACTCCTAGGCAGTACATATGCACAACAAACAATAACCGGGAAGGTTATTGATTCGGATGGCTTGGGAATCCCTGGAGTCTCTATCGTACAAAAGGGGACTGCTACCGGGACTACCAGCGACATGGATGGCAAGTATTCCCTGAAAGTTTCAAAAGCCGATGCTGTCCTCGTGTTTTCATTTGTTGGAATGAAAACCCTGGAGCAACCTATTAGCGGGCGCTCTGCAATTGACGTAACCATGGAAACCGACGCTGTTGGCGTTGATGAAGTTGTAGTGACGGCGTTCCAGTATATGACACAGAATCAAGTATGGCTACACGGGGTTATGATCCTCTGAATTCGTTTGATTTCGGATCTGCAATAAACGATATAAACCTGGAAGATATCGAATCCATGGAAATCCTAAAAGGTGCAAAAGCATCTGTTTTATACGGTAGTGCAGGAGCTAATGGTGTTGTATTAATAACTACTAAGAGCGGGAAAGGAACCCGTGGTCTTGGAGTTCAACTTACATACGGCCAAGAAGTTTTTGTTCCCACATCATATATTAATTTTCAAAATGAATTTGGTTCCGGAACAAATGAATACTCTTATGATTGGGAAGATGATGAAGAAACTATCCGCCGGACGGTTAGTAACCGCCAAAACTTTGGCCCTGCTTTTGACGGGAGTCCTATAAAATTTTTCGACGGGTCAACTCGCCAGTATTTACCCTATAAAAACAATTATCTAGACCTTTTTAACAATGGGTCTTCGCGCAACGTCCAAGCTTCAATTCAAGGGGGAGGCGAAAAAGGTAACATGCGGTTATCTTATACAAATTATGAATATGATGGTATTACCCCAAATCAACGTCAAACAAGAAACACTGTTAGTTTTAGTGGGCAGATGGAAGTTTCCAAATTTGCAAAATTTGAAATCACCCAAAATTTTTATCACACATCTTCGCAAAATCGTATGTCAAATATCCAACACCTGATTGCATGGGGAACATTCAATCGCGATTATGATATAAAAACGGCAATGACGCAATATGTTGACGAAAATGGGTACATGAGAGAACTGGGCACCTTAGCAGATTTAGACGGGGATGGATGGGGCTATCCAGATGCGTTTGTCGGATCGACCGGTTTATTCCCTTTGCTTTGGAATATGAACAAAAATCGACATAACGATAAACGTATTAACTCTATTACTTCAGTAAAAACTACCTTTACATTTTCTCCAACCATAAGCTTAGTCGCACAAGGTGGCTTGAATTATACAGACACCGACATTTCGGCGAAAGAATTACCCTATCGCCAAAATGAAGAAACAGGTGGTTGGGAAGGAGGAAAGTTCAGTTTTCAGCGGCAACGAAATGTTATTCAGAACTACGAGGCATATCTAAATTTTAATAAGTCATTTATGGATGACAGATTAAATGTGTTTGCTTTTGCAGGTTCTGCCTTCCGGTCTATCGATTATAACAACGTGAATGTGGGAACAAGAGGTAACAGTAAGTTCCCTGGATTCTGGTCTTTATCGAATGCCACAGTATGGCCAGCAAGCTATGACAGCTATGTTTCAGGCTACGATCAGGAAAATGAAACACTCTATAGTGTTCTGGGACAGGGTACTGTCTCATGGGGAATGGAATATATTCTCGAGTTCCAGGCTCGTAATGACTGGGCATCAACTCTACCGAAGTCTAACCGCTCTTATTTTTATCCCGGAGCGTCCTTTACATGGAACTTTACTGAAACATTCTCAATTCCTGTCATAAATCACGGTAAATTCTATGTTTCATGGGCAGACGTAGGCCGCCCGGCTAGCAGATACTACGCTCTAAAAACTTATAGCATGTCCACGTTGCCATCTCCCAACACGAACGTAAATGACGTTACCGGACCAACCGACTTGTTCGCAGGTGATTTAAAACCTGAGAGAAAAAGAGAATACGAAATTGGTACAAATTTAAGAATGTTCGAAGGCAACCGATTGGAACTGAACCTGAATTATTACAATGCTACTTGGTACGACCAGATTATGGGTTTACCCATTCCTCCGTCTTCAGGGGCTAGCCAAATTCGTATAAATGCAGGTGAAATAAACAACCAAGGAATGGAACTATTCATAAATGGAGCATTGGTAGATGCGGGACCATTTAGATGGGAACTGTCAGGTACTCTCTCAAAACAATGGGATAAAATTAAAAAGCTATATCCTGGCGTAACACAAAAGAATGAGAGTGTAGGAAGCCTAATCAGACGAAAAGCAGAAGGCGAACGAATGAATACTCTCTGGACACAGGACTACGCACGTGACGACAATGGTAATAGAATGGTAAATGATAATGGTCTGTATTATTTATCGACTGATCCGGATGATGAAATTTGCCTTGGCAGTACAAATACTGACTTTTTTGGTGGGGTTACTACTAACCTCTATTTCAAAGGAAATTGGGGAATGCTGAATATTATGGGAGCTGTTGACTATAAATTTGGAGGCAAAGTACTTTCCTACTCAAATTATTACCTGATGGGAAATGGATTGACCAAAGAAACTCTAAAAGGACGCCCTGGACATGGGGGTCTAACATGGACAGAAACACTTAGTGATGGAACAACGCGTGAGCGTAATGATGGTATGATATTACCGGGTGTAAAATCTGATGGTACAGAAAACGATATTATTGTTTCTGCTGTCAATTATTATTCAACTTTCCTTCATGATCTATCAACAGGTTGGCAGCCGGACCAGATTAAAAAGAACGACTATATCAAGTTCAGAGAAGTTGCAATAAATTACACTTTCCCGAAGAGTATCGCACAACAACTTAAAATGCAAAAACTATCTGTTGGTCTTACCGCCAGAAACTTGTTCTATATCTACAAAACGATTAAAAATATCGACTCAGAATCGCTATTAGGCACTGGAAATGACAGTTGGATAGAAAATACAAATTTCCCTTCATTAAGATCTTATGGATTTAAAGTGAATTTAAGTTTCTAATTTTAAAACTTTAAAGTATGAAAAAGATATTAATATACATATTGTTTATACCTCTTGTTTTTGGATCGTGCACCGACAAGTTGGACGAAGATTGGCAGGATCCTCAGGTATATCAGCCAAAACCGAATGAAGTAATTTCAGGATTATTTACCCATATGCAGAAAACCCGTTTCTTTGTAGAAGATTATGGAGAATGGTATTGGTTCCTCAGCGGTTGGTATCAAAGCTTTCTGGGTACATCTCAACTTGCTGAATTTCTACCTTACAACACAACCTATAGCAATATTTGGGCAGATTATCGTTACGGAAGCCTAGATGATTTCATGGACAATGCGAATGGTAATACTTATAATCGTTTCAGTCGGTTATATACTGATTTGAACAATTATGGGTTAATCCGCGATGAATTAGCAGTCTTAGACGGAGATGATTTAAATAACAACATAATATACGGTAAGTTGTCAACTTTACTGAAAGACGTTGTAGCACTGCAAACCGTAGACTTATTTAATAGTATTCCTTATTTTGATGCTTATAAGGGAACACAAGGTGTATTGTTTACCCCTTATGACGACCCATTGACGATATACAAAGCAGTGATTGAAGAATATCAATCCATTGCCCAAGAACTCCCAACTATTTATAGCAACATGTCAACCCTCTCCCAGTCAACTTTTGCCACACAGGACATTTATTTTAAGGGAGACGTGACGAAGTGGGTGCAATTTGTCAATGCTCATATTTTAAAAGCATGTATTCGCATTTCCGGTGTCGCTCCAGATTATGTAAAACCATTTATGACAGAAGCAATCAAAAACTTACCTAGTAAAGATTTTACTTTTGTCTCTCCATATGTTAATGAAAACCGTGTTGGTACGTCTTCCGGTGGCATTGTATGGCGCGGAAGATACGAGCAATACTATGCACTAGCTATTCCCGATGTTATTATGTGTCGGATGAACAGAGGCCAAGATGTATATGAATTAGGCATTGATGACCCGCGACTTCCAGCAATTGCTATGGGTTACAATAAAGACGGCCTTTCTGATGCAGTTGAATACTACGGGGTTTCCGGAAACTGGGAACGAAATAAGTATCTTCGTAACTTACCCGAAGGTGGAGGACAGAAAAGGAATACAGCTATCAGACCTCAATATTCGATGGATGTTATGGTGAAATCATGTCCTTGGACATTTTATAACCCAATAACTTATGTCTTAGGAGAAACTCCCTTCTACCTATTTTCAATGGCAGAGGTTGACTTATTGCTGGCAGAAGCGGAACTAAAGTCTTTAGTATCAACTGGTAGCACTGCCGGCGAACATATAAATAATGCAGTACAACATTCAACAGATTTTTGGTATGCAATGAATTCGGTAACGAATTATGCTGGTAGCATGGCCGACGACACTAAGAAAATTTTAACTCCAACCAAACCAGATGCAGCAGTTATAAGTAGCTATGCTTCAACTATTCAAAATGAATTTAATGCTGCGAGTGTTTTGGAAGATAAAATGGAGATTATCATGCAACAAAAATACATTCATTTGAATGTTTGGCAGGCTTTTGAGTGTTTTGCTGAGCTTCGCCGCACTCGTCATCCGAAGCTTGAACCTATAACCTGTAAAGGAACAAGTTCTGAATTGGTAAATGCAACCATGATGCTTGAACGTTTCACTCTACCCCCATCTGAAAAGGCTAACAACTACGACGAGTATTCGAAAGTTATGGCGGACGACAAATGGGGTACTCCTATCTTTTGGGTAACCACAGAAAAGGTAACAGAAACCTATTTTAGATCGGAAGCAATAAAGTCTCCTCTTCCATAACGAGGTTCAAAACAAAATCCATAGTGGTACTTTTACGTAACGCTATTTCAGAACGTGACCTATGAACAAAAAAGCCCCGGCAAACCGGGGCCTTTTTTTGTGTTCATACAAAGTTGTGTTCTGCTCGTAATTGTTTTGTTAAAAATTCATCGGTCAGGTTTTCAATTATTCCTATATTCGGATTTTGGATTCGGAACACAACTTATGCTTGCAAAATCAATAAAAGAACCACAGACCGAAGCACTGAGCGATTTGAAGCGTCACAACCTGCGCATGCAAACCATTCGGTTGTTGTATAAAAAAAGCCCGCAATCTGCTGCTGCCATCGCCAAAAAGTTTCATGTTAGTGCTCCTACTGTCAGGGGTATTCTCAACGAGCTCATTGGTGAGCAAATCGTCCTTAAATCGGGGACCGGCGATTCAAGCGGGGGCCGGAAACCGGCTCTGTTCAGCCTGGCTGGCGATGCGTTTTATGTACTCTCGGTGGAGGTGCAACACTACAAGGCACAGGCGGTATTGGTTGACTCGCTGAACGAGATAAAAAGCCCCATCGTCGAGTTCGAAACAACTATTGACGATCCGGATTTCATCACCAAACTCGATACGGTTTACCAACAACTGCTGTCCGAATCGGGTATCGATCCCGCCAGGGTCAACGCTATCGGAATCAGTATGCCAGGACTGATTGACCCGAATAAAGGCATCAACAGTACCATCAAAAATCCCAGGCATCAAGCTATTGCCGGGCTGGTTTCGGCACATTTCAAGCTAAAAACCTATATTGAAAACGATGCACGCATGCAGGCACTCGGCGAATTTGTTTTCGGGAAAGCCCACCAAACCCGTCACACGCTGGTGGTAAACTGGAGCTGGGGACTGGGATTGGGCATCATCGTCAACGGCGAAATCTTCCAGGGAAGCAATGGCAATTCGGGCGAGTTCAGCCACATTCGGCTGATGGAGGAGGGTGAACTTTGCGAATGCGGAAAACGTGGTTGCCTGCAAACTATAGCCGGAGCCAGAAAACTGCTGAAGATGGCCATCAATGAAATTGAAGCCGGCACCATTTCGCGATTGACCAATACTTATAAAGGCAAAACTGAAACCCTGACCGTTGATGCCATCATCCAAAGTGCACTGGACGGCGACGAACTGTCCATCAGCCTTATAAACCAACTAAGCCGAAATCTGGCTTGGGGTTTGTCAATTCTTATTCAACTGTACAATCCCGAACTTATTCTACTGAATGGCCCGCTAACCGCCCCCAAGCAGTACCTGCTCGTCACCATACAACAGGCTTTACACCAATATTGCATGAAGAATATTCTGTCGAATGTTAAAATTGAAATATCGGAGCTGGCTTCCAACGCCGGGCTGAAAGGAACTGCGGTAATGGGTTTCCGCAACCTGTTCGCGGTATAAGAAAAAAAACGGGGGTCCTACTCCTTTCCATTTTCCTCAAAAGAAAACCATTCGTGCCTTAACCATCCCGGTTGAGCGGGATTCCCCCTAAATGTTTATTTTTGCGGTAGAAACAAGTGAAAACATGCAAAAACAGAAACTAATTTGGGGAAAGCACGAAGGACAGGACAGCCAGTTGCTGCAGCTTTCGGGCGGCTATTGCCAGTTGGCAATGAAACATTTTCCGGGAGGATGGGCCATTGGCAGCACCAAAGCAAGTACCCCGCAGGACGAAATGCGGATAAGCCTATCCGATACGGCCCTGATGCCGGAAAACCCGCAGATTTTTCAAACCGGACGGTCGTCGAACTTATTCATTCAACCAGCGCTGCCGGCGAAACCTCTGGTATTCCGTTCGGCCAAAACAATTAGCATCCGCCAGCACCAAACCATGTGTGTTTACCTGGCTGTTCCGTTACAAATACAGTTGTACTATAAATCAGTCGATGCCGAAAATTTACTGGCCGAATTTGAAACCGAGCGGTTGAGCGACACTTGGTTTGGCGAGCCCGATGCCGGTACTGCCGCGTTCTCGGCCGGATCGAAATTTGGGCTTCAACCCGGGCAACTAGCCATGAACCAGCATGAAGTAATGATACCTGTTACCATTCAGAACAACAGTACCCAACTGCTCGATCTACAGCGCGTACTGGTTCGGGTTGAATTGATGAACCTTTACCAGATTGGCCCGTCCGTTGTTTCGGACATCGCCTTTATCGAGTTTAAAGGGCCTGATCAATCCAGTCACCTCAGTTTTGGAACCGATAAAAACATTCACGGAAACTCGCCTGTACTACTGGCCAAAGCACGACAGGCAAGTAACAGAAACTTACTGGGGCACAGCTTTCATTTTATTAAGCAGTTCACGCAATTTTAAATGGGTTCACCTGTAAAAGCAAAACTTTTAATCATTCAGCATTTATGAATTTCGATTTCTCCAATTACATCAACAAAGAAAACCTCGATAAAATCATTCGTCTGGCCTTCCTTATTTTAGCTGCAGTAGCTGTTATACAGGGAACAGCATTTATCGTAAAACGAAGCTTTACCCAACGTTTATCCAAGCAGTCGCGCATGATTGTAAACCGGACTATTATTTACACCGGCTATATCTTGCTGATTTTCATGATACTGAGGGAATTAAAATTCGACATCACCGCACTGTTCGGCGCTGCCGGAGTCGTGGGTATTGTTATTGGTATTGCCTCGCAAACCAGCATAGGCAACATTATCAGTGGTTTTTTCCTGGTATCCGAAAAATCGTTCGAGTTGGGCGATACCGTCCGTATCGGCGACAAATCGGGTACGGTTTATTCCGTCGATCTGCTGAGCATAAAAATACGCACGCACGACAACTTATTGCTACGCATCCCCAACCAAACGGTTATCAGCAGCGAGCTCATCAACGTTACCCGATTTCCCATCCGCCGTCTCGACATTACGATTGGCGTAGCTTACAAAGAAGATTTGCCCAAGGTTTTTGACATTTTAAAAGAAGTGGCCCGAAAAAACCCACGTTGCCTTGACGAACCGGAGCCGCTCCTCCTGCTCCAGGGATTTGGCACCAGCAGCATCGATATTTTATTTGCTGTTTGGTTTGAAAAAAATCATTTCCGCGAAGTGAAAAACTCCATCATCATGGAAATTAAAGAGGCTTTCGACCGCGAAGGTATTGAAATTCCATTCCCCCACATTAGCGTGTACGCCGGCGAGGCTACCAAAAGCTTTCCGGTCGATCTGGCCAGAAACCCAGAAAAAAAAGCCTAAAAAACAGAATACCCAAACAAAACGCAAACAAAGAGGCTGCCCCAAAAGCAATGGGACAGCCTCTTTTATTAAAAATGGAAAGAATCGTTTCGAGAAAAACCTCTCCGTCTGTTTCCTGATTTACACTTCCTGCACCACTTCCAACTGCTCCTGCCCTGCCTCAATGGCTTCGAGGTTCATCGGAATTAACTTGTGGTGGCGCTCGGGCAACGATTTTTCCAACCCTTTACGGATACTTTCGAGCCCGACCACCGGACGAACTTTCAGGTATGCACCCAGTACCACCATGTTGAAAGTTTTTACATTGCCCATATCGGCTGCAATCTTGGTCCCGTCAATTTTATAAATATTAATATCGGTGCGAGTTGGCGGGTGTACAATCCCGTTCGGGTCGTAAATAAGGGTGCCACCCGGCTTTACTTCGTTCTCAAACTTATTGAGCGACTGTTGATTGAGAATAATAGCGGTATCGAACTCGTGCAAAATGGGCGAACTGATGCGATTATCGCTCAAAATAACAGTTACGTTGGCTGTACCACCCCTCATTTCGGGGCCATACGATGGAAACCAAGTTACTTCCTGCCCCTGCATAACACCAGAGTAGGCTAATATTTTCCCCATCGACAAAACGCCCTGTCCGCCAAAACCGGCAATAATTAGTTCTTCTGTCATACCGTTTCCGATTTAAGATTTTGTTGAAAGAATGCTTCCGGCCCGGCTTTTTCGCCATCCTTAATATCGCCTACCGGATAAAACGGGAACATATTGTCCACCATCCAGCTATTAGAGTCAACAGGGTTCAACCGCCATCCTGAGTTACAGGTTGACACCACCTCGACGAACGAAGTTCCCTTTTTTGCCATAGCATTTTCGAATGCTTTTTTGAGCGACTTCCGGCATTTGCGTACCGAGCCAGGCGTATGTACCGACTGCCGGGTAACGTAACTTGTCCCGGGCAGCTGACCAATCAGTTCAGTCATTTTCAGCGGATACCCGTTGCGTTCCAAATCGCGCCCGTAAGGCGTGGTAGCCGTTACCTGCCCCAGCAAGGTTGTCGGTGCCATTTGCCCTCCGGTCATTCCGTAAATAGCGTTATTGATGAACACTACTACGATATTTTCGCCCCGGTTGCAGGCGTGCATAATTTCGGCGGCACCAATTGATGCCAGGTCGCCATCGCCTTGATAGGTGAACACCACTTTATCGGGATCCACGCGGGAAATACCCGTTGCTACTGCCGGAGCACGTCCGTGAGCAGCTTCCTGCCAGTCAATATCAATATAATTGTACGCAAACACCCCGCAACCAACAGGCGAAACACCAATGGTTCGTTCCTGTATGCCCAGTTCTTCAATCACTTCGGCCAGCAACTTATGCACAACGCCGTGACTACAGCCCGGGCAGTAGTGCATGGTGCGGTCGTTCAATAATTTTGGTTTGACGTAAATCAGATTTTCGTCCTTAATTATTTCGCTCAGTTCCATTGTTTAACCTCCAATCAGTTTTTGTTCCAATGCAGTTACCACTTCGCCCGGGGTTGGGATAATACCTCCCATGCGCCCGTAATGCACCACCGGACGGCATTGCCCGCTACAACCAACAGCCAGCCGGACATCCTCGACCATTTGGCCTGCATTCATTTCTACGCTCAAAAATCCTTTCACTTTATTCGCCAGTTCGGCAATAATTTGAGTCGGGAATGGGTAGAGGGTAATTGGGCGGAGCAAGCCTACTTTTAGTCCTTTGCCACGGGCCAGCTCAACCGCCTTCTGACAAATACGGGCCGACGAGCCAAAAGCCACCAGGATATAGTCGGCATCTTCGCACTGAATCATTTCGTAGCGCACTTCGTCTGCCTCCATTTTGCTGTATTTTGCTTGCAAATGCAGGTTGTGCCGTTCCATATTTACCGATTCCATTTCAAGCGATGTAATGATATGCTTTTGCCGGTTGGCCCGTTTGCCGGTTGTTGCCCAACTGCCCGATTCTACCTCAATTTCAGCATCGGTTTTTCGCGGAACGAACTCTTGCAACTCCACTTTTTCCATCATCTGCCCGATGGCACCGTCGGCCAAAATCATAGCCGGGTTGCGGTATTTGAAGGCCAGATCGAAAGCTAGTCCAACAAAATCGTTCATTTCCTGCACCGACGACGGAGCCAGAACAAGCAGGCGGTAGTCGCCATGCCCGCCACCTTTAGTCGATTGGAAATAGTCGGCCTGCGAAGGCTGAATGGTGCCTAAGCCCGGCCCTCCGCGTTGTATGTTTACAATAACGCATGGTAACTCGGCCCCTGCAATATACGATATGCCTTCGGCCATGAGGCTGATACCCGGACTGGAAGACGAGGTCATTACCCGCTTACCGGTGCCGGCGGCGCCATACACCATATTAATTGAGGCCACTTCACTTTCGGCCTGTAAAACCACCATGCCGGTTTCGTTCCAGGGTTCCCTGGTCATCAGGGTTTCCATCACTTCCGACTGTGGCGTAATCGGGTACCCGAAATAAGCATCGCACCCGCAGCGAATAGCTGCTTCGGCAATTACTTCGTTCCCTTTCATCAATCTTAATTCTCCCATAATCCTAGTTGTTTACGGTTTTCAATTTACACGTTGCGTGCGGTACACGGCAATACAACTATCCGGACAAACCACCGCGCAATTGGTACAACCATTGCATAGGTCGGGCTTCTCCATAAACGAATAGTGGTATCCTCTGCTGTTAACCTGTTTGTTTTGCGCCAATACCTGTTGCGGGCAAGCCACCACGCAAAGTCCACAGCCTTTGCACTCTTCGGTGTCCACTACAACTGCGCCATTTACTTTTGCCATATTTTTTCGTTTTTACTCGGTATATCCACCGTTCTGCTGCGACAATTTGCCAATTATTTTAGTGTGAAAACATGACAAAGCAGAACCTTGCTGAATAACATATTTTGAGTGCTATGTGCACAAATGTTGTTCTATTGCGTGCAAAACTACCGCAACACCAAAGCTTTTACCGCAACTAAAGTTGCATAATAGCTAAATTTTGTTCAGAATCCGTGTGAATATATTCCGGTGAATACCGAGGTAGGATGCTACATGCTGGCGTTGCACCCGCGATACAATTTCGCTGTGCTCTTTTACAAACAGCTCAACACGCTGCGAAGCAGTGAGCGATTGCAGGCTGTGCACCCGGCGAAGTGCCTGCACATAACTTTCTTCGGCCAGGATGCGTGCCAACCGGTGAAAACCAGGATGGGTAGTGAGCAGCTCTTCGTACTCTGCCCTATCAATGTAAATAAGTTCCGAATCTTCGTAGGCACGAATAATTTCGGTCGATTCTTTGCCTGTCATAAAGGTTTCGTGACTGCTGATGATACCGTTATCGGGGCAATAAAAAAAGCGCGAAATCCACTCCTGCCCCGACTCGGCGGTGTACGATGCGTACAGCAAACCACTCAGTAGCAAGCCCAGTTTACGGTTAGACTCGCCGTAATCCAAAAAAACATCGCCTTTTTTCAACAGAATTGGCTGGCGCGAAGCGAAGAATTCCCTCAATTGTTCATAGGTTTGCTGATATCCCGCTCCGAAGCCATTCATTTTAAACGCCCTCCGTTTTTAGTTTAACGGAAAATCGTTTCGGAACTGCTGCAAGCGTTTTTCGAGATCGCCGAACTGGTTGCGCTTTACGTGCGAAACACAGGCCCGAAGCCCTTCTTTTTCGCTACCGGTATTTTTCAGGCTGATGGCACTTACCCCGTAGTACAGCAGGTTCCGGAGCAGCTCTCCACCAGTCATTCCGGGATACGAAACCGTGAAGTAAAACCCATCGGCAATAGGCTGGCTGCCATCTTTTTCGTACACTATGCCGAAGCCGTTTTTCAAAAACAGCTCTTTCATAATGTGGGCCTTTTCACCATACTCCTTCACTTCTTCCACAAAATTGAACTGTCCGTCGTTGGCCGCTTTAAACATAGCTGCCAAAGCATGTTGGGCCGAGTGGCTGGTTCCCGACGAAATGGAATACAACACCCGCTGTGTAATGGTGTTACCAAAGGTGCTGCTGTGGAATCGGATTTTCAGGTTCTCATAATCGCGGTTATACAGTGCGTCCGAAATAACCATGATACCGATGCGCTGGCCCGCGTACGAAAATATTTTGGAGCTCGAAATAAACAGCACATAATTATCGGTGTAATGCGCCACCGTTGGCTGGTAAGGCGGTTCGCCCGGTGTGTACAGGTTTTGGCGGAAGTCCATGGCAAAATAAGCCAAATCTTCCATTACAATGGCATCGTATTTTGTTGCCAATTCGCCAATAATCTTCAACTCGTCCTCGGTAAAGCAAATCCAGCTGGGATTATTCGGGTTTGAATAGACAATTGAATTAATGTGCCCCTTGCTGAGAATACTCTCCAGCTTGGTGCGCAAAGCTTCGCCGCGATAGTTGAACACGTCGAAACTTTGGTACGGGTAACCCATCACCACCATTTGCTGCTTTTGCACCGGAAACCCGGGATCGATAAACAGCACCGTATTTTTTTTCGGATCCACATGGCTGGCTACCATAAAAGCGGCATAAGTTCCCTGCATGGAACCTACCGACGGGATACAACCCTGCGGCTGCACTTCAACATCCATAAACAGCTTAACAAAACGCGAAGCCTCCTGCTTCAAGGGCTTAATTCCGTCAATCATCGGGTATACCGAAGCCACGCCCGATTTCAGGGCTTCAATTTCGGCTTCAACCCCAATTTTTGCAGCCGGCAAACCCGGAACGCCCATCTCCATACGTACAAATTTCTCGGGGCTTTCTTCTTCTATCAGATTGACTAAAGCTACAATTTCGCGGATGGTGGCGTTACCAGCATCGTCAATACGTAGGCGTTTCAAGCTTTTCTCAACCAGTTCAGGATTAATCGGTGTATTTGTCATGTTGTTGATGTGGAGAACCGCAGTCGGCGGTTGGTTTTTTCTATCGCGAAACAACAACCGAATATACTAAACAGCAATCAGTTATCATTAAACTATCATTCTGGGGCTTAAATGCCAAATCCTTTTTTTACATCGGCTACCCAGGCGGCAATGCGCCCGTCGGTTAGTTCCGGCTCAAAGTCTTCATCAATGGGCAGGCCAACAAATTTGCCGTCAACCAGTGCTTCTGAATCATCAAACTCATAACCATCGGGCGATACCGGCGCAACAATTTCTGCATTGGGGGTTGCTTTTTTAATCTCGTTGTACAGGCGCCCCATAGCATTTACAAAGTGACCGGGATAAGTGATGTGGTCGCCCAAACCAAAAATGGCCAACTTTTTGCCGGCATAAGTGCCCTGAGCAATGTTTGGAAAGAATTTTGCCCAATCGGTGTTTGAGTATTCCGAATTCCAGGTTTCTTTGCCTACGGTTGAAATTCCGAAAATTAGTTTGTCATACTTGTTCAAATCGGCAAGTTCGGCTTCGTTTACCGACACCAATTCAACAAGGCCTTCGCCCAAAGCAGCCTGTACTTTTTTAGCTACCCGGTGTACCGATCCTTTTTCGGGACCAAAAAACAATCCTATTTTACTCATAGCTTTAAATTTTACTGGTTCGTGATTTCCATTTCGGCTCGTGTGTATTCGCCTAAAATAGACAAACTCGACACATTTTTCAATATCCGGTGGATTGCTTTTTCGTAATTTTCTTCCGAATCGTACTCCACATCCACATGAATGGTGTATTCGTTCGGTTTACCAACGATTGGCAGCGACTGGATTTTATTGAGGTTTATGCGGTTTTCGGCAAAAATATTGAGTACGCGCGCCAGTGCACCGTAGTAATGACCAACTTCGAAAGCCAGCGAAGCTTTGTTACTGCCTCCGTTTTGGTTGGCATGTTTGCTCAGCACCCAAAAGCGGGTATAGTTTTTCTTGTTGGTTTCAATACCACTATCGAGCACATTCAACCCGTACAATTCGGCCGTGCGCAGGTTGCCAATGGCTGCGGCATCCATCAGGTTGTCGGTCGATACAATTTTACCAGACATAGCAGTATCCTGGTTTTCGATAATCCGCGCATTCGGCAGGTATTTCTCAATGTACTCGGCACACTGGCGAATGGCAATCGGGTGCGAGTAAATGGTTTTAATGTCTTCGCGTTTGGCACCGGGGTTCATCATCAGGTTCATCTGAATGTGCACATAGGTTTCGCCAATCACATGCAGGTGGAAGTCGCGGATAAGCGAATAGTTTTGTAAAATACTTCCGGCAATTGAGTTTTCGATAGCCATCACTGCAATATTTACCTGATCGGTATCCACCAGCTCGCAAACGCTTTGAAACGAACGGCATTCAACAATTTCAACCTGTTCGTCACCAAAATACTTACGCACAGCGTCTTCGTGAAAGGAACCTGCGATTCCTTGTATAGCGATTTTCTTCATAATTAACGTGGCTACTTCAATCAAAATCCAGCGTTGGATTTAAGCGGTTCAATTTACACAAAAAAGCCTGCCCCGCCTCACTTGGCAAACAACAGGCAACGAAAATTAACAAATGCTACTTGTTCGCGTTAACATTCAAAAGGCATAAACCATCGACAGGCTGACGCGGTTGTTGGTTGCGCGGTGGGTATCGCCATAGGTGCCGTCGCCAAAATCGAAGTTGCCGGTTCCGTAATTCGCCGTTGTCATTTCGTACTCGGCCACCAACCGAAATTTTGCCATATTGAAAGCCACATGTGGTGCCACACGTGCATAATCCTGCACATTAGGCAGCAAACCAGCCGTGATTGGCGAACCGTTGTTGCTATACACCGCATCGCTTGTACCCAGGTTTTTACCGTAACCGGCAAACAAACCCAACTGCCATTTTTTACCGTAAACAATGTTCAGTAAAGCGGTTGATGTGTTGTAGTTCGTATAGGTTTCGGCTCCGGTTTGGGCATCTTTGGTAGCCACAGCATAACCACCCAAAATTGTCAGGTGTGTCATATTTTGTCCGTAGTAGGTTTTGGCTGTTACCATCAGTTTTTCGTGTTGGTATTTGGCGTAAGCTACCGATGCAAAGCTGCTTAGGTATTCGTCGGCCTTGTAAGTCCCTCCGGTTCCGGCAGTTGTCACGCGGGGTTTTACGCGTTTCAGTTCGCCGCCTGCCCCCAGCGTCCAATTTTGCGATTTATACTCTGCAACCAGGTTCAATTCCGGCAAAACACCGTTGCGCTGTGCCTGGTTGGCGGTATTCACCGTTTCGAGCGAGCGCGTAGTGAATTGCGATTCGTAAACAGCAGCTGCACCCAATGTAAGCTTGCCCAGCTTATAATCGTAGCGGATTTGCGGCGAACGGTTGAAAGCCTGAAAAGGTGCTCCGGTATTGAAAGCCCCAACTGCCGGAAAAACACCCCCTCCAAACAGTGGGTGCCAGCTTTGTCCGACCAGCAACTTCGATTTTTCCCAATCAAACTGAACGTACGCATGGCGAATACGGAGCAAAGTCGGTTCATTTTTGGTAATCCCTCCAAAATCAACTTCCATTACCGCAGCGCTTTGTGCCCCCAGTAGTTCCGGCCCCAAAATCTTCACGCCCATTCGCGACACCAATGCGGTTAGGTTGGCGCTGGTTTGCTGGTTCAAGTCGTTTCCGTTGGCATCCACGCCAATATAAAGCGGAACAAGGTAAAAATTCTCGTAAGCAATGTCGTTGCCTTTATAAGTATCCAGGTAGAAGTCGGTTCGTACAAAACCATAAAAATTAAGTTTGAAGTCATTCAAACCCGTTTGCGAATAAGCATTCACAACAACAACGGTAGCAATTAATGCCACAGCAATACGTTTCAGCATGTTTTCAATCGGTTAATTGATAGTTTCCTCAAAATGTGCAGAAAACGGCAATATCAAAGCGTTTTTTACAAATGAAATTGTTCCCCGCATTTCGAATCGGGCGCAAAAGTAGCTCCTTCCACCGAATTATGAAATTACGGGTTGGTTGATTTCGAAGAAATCCGAATTTATTCCAAATAAAAACCTGTTTTGTAACATGAGTTACAGATTAACATTTATTAAGATATTAACTTTATACTCAGTAAAACCAAAAATCAATCATGATCCAACGTTTTTTCCCACCTAAAATTTGGAAGATTCCGGTAATCCTTTCGATGGGTATTTTGGCTGGCTTGTTTTGCCTGCTGGTTTATCTGTCCAAGGCACATTCGTACTTATCGGACGACCCGCAAACCTGTGTCAACTGCCACATTATGGCACCGCAGTATGCTACGTGGAATCACAGTTCGCACCGGCAATGGACCAACTGCAACGACTGCCACGTGCCGCACGACAATGTGTTCAACAAGTACTTCTTCAAGGCGAAGGACGGCTTGCGCCATGCCACCATGTTCACGCTCAGGCTGGAGCCTCAAGTCATTTTTATTCACGAAGCCGGGGCCGAAGTCGTGCATCAAAACTGTGTTCGCTGCCACGAGCGTCAATTGCTGGATGCCCGCCAAAGCGGCTGCATAGGCAATTACGAAGAAAACCGCACCTCGCGCAAATGCTGGGACTGCCACCGCGAAGTTCCGCACGGCCGGGTAAACAGCCTGTCGAGTACCCCTAATGCCCAGGTTCCGCTACCCGAAAGCCCGGTTCCCGACTGGATAAAAGAGATGAACAAGTAGCATTGATTTAATTGAAAACTATACATTAAAAAAGAAAAATACACCAAATGAAATCACTAAAAACGACTGTTGAAGAAAAACCAATTATCGGATGGCTCCTGTTTTTTGCCACCCTGCTTGTTGTGTTTTTACTGGGCTTGTTGGCCTCGTCCATTATGGAACGCCGCGCCGAAGCCAGCTTTGTAAATGTCCCCAAAGTAAAACTATCGGAAAACGAACCACGTAACGAAGTATGGGGCGAAAACTTCCCACGCGAGTTTCAATCGTATTATCAAACAGCCGATACCAGCTACCTCAGCAAATACAATGGCAATGCCATGATTGACATGCTTGATGTTGACCCGCGGATGGTGGTACTTTGGGCCGGTTACGGTTTCTCTAAAGATTATAACCAGGGACGCGGCCACTATTATGCTGTTGAAGATGTTCAAAAAAGTTTGCGTACTGGCGGCCCGCTCACCGACGACGACGGCCCCATGCCATCAACCTGCTGGACTTGTAAAAGCCCCGATGTTCCTCGTGTGATGCAGGAAAAAGGCGTTGCCGAATTTTACAAAGGAAAATGGGCTCGCCTGGGTTCCGAAATTGTTAACCCAATTGGTTGTGCCGATTGCCACGACTCGGAAACCATGAACCTGCGTATTACCCGCCCTGCCTTGGTTGAAGCGTTCAATAAAATGGGTAAAGATGTTACCAAAGCCAGCCACCAGGAAATGCGCAGCCTTGTTTGCGCCCAATGCCATGTGGAATATTACTTTGACAAACACACGGTGGAAGGTGCCAACTACCTTACCTTCCCCTGGGAAAAAGGGATGACGGTTGAAGCCGCAGAAGAATACTACGACGAAATTGAATTTGCCGACTGGGTGCACCCAATGAGCAAAACACCCATGCTGAAAGCGCAACACCCGGGCTACGAAGTTTACTTACAAGGTATTCACGCACAACGGGGTGTATCGTGTGCCGACTGCCACATGCCCTACAAATCGGAAGGTGGACAAAAATTCACCGACCACCACATTCAATCTCCTTTAAATAATGTAGCCAACTCATGTCAGGTCTGCCACCGCGAAGAAACTGCCAAGCTGGTTCAGAACGTTTACGAACGTCAAGATAAAATTATTGAGAACCGCGACAAGCTGGAAGAATTGCTCGTACGTGCCCACCTTGAGGCCAAAAAAGCCTGGGATTTGGGCGCAACCGACGCCGAAATGAAAGATATACAGATGGGTATTCGCCATGCCCAATGGCGCTGGGACTATGCAGCAGCCAGTCACGGCGGCTCGTTCCACGCCCCAATCGAAATTGGCCGCATCATCTCTACCGGCTTAACCATTGCCCAGGAAACCCGTATTAAACTGGCCCGCTTGCTGGCATCGAAAGGCTTTAACGAAGAGTTACCCTACCCAGACATTACCACCAAAGCCAAGGCTCAGGAATTTATTGGTTTGGACATGAAAAAACTAAACGAAGAGAAAAAAGTATTCGAAGAAACCATTGTTCCGCAATGGCTTAAAAAAGCCAAAGAACGCGAAGACA
>JBKEAN010000139.1:0-8250 GCA_047972415.1 Mangrovibacterium sp. | reverse complement strand
TAAGCGTAACCTCTCGCTTATCGCGATACATTCCGGGATAGCTTATTTTAGTTCCTGAATTAAGCCAAACCGAAGATCCGTCGGGCAACTCA
The DNA here is from genome assembly GCA_047972415.1 of Mangrovibacterium sp. Lineage (GTDB taxonomy): Bacteria > Bacteroidota > Bacteroidia > Bacteroidales > Prolixibacteraceae > Mangrovibacterium. The sequence goes on along the minus strand of JBKEAN010000139.1, from coordinate 8,158 downwards.
ATCTTAGATTTTGCCCCCAAGGGGATATATATTTCTCTGAAATCTGTGTTTGAATTAAACGGGGAATAGTAAAGAACAAAAAAAGCACTGGTGATTAAAATGCCAATAATAAAGGCAGCTGCAACCGATCGAATTTCATTTCGTTCTAAAATGAAACGGCGCTTCTGTCTTGTTTTTGCAGGAAGTTTATTTAACTTCAAAAAGCCAGACCAAGCTTTATCCGTCGCCTTACTTTTGGAATTAATGACATTATCTTCCCATGAATCCTGATCTTTCAAAAAATGGGATTGGTGATATTCGCCTGATTTTATGGAGACTAGTAGCTCTATTTCTTCAGTTTCACTTAAGTTCCCCTTCAAAAAACGAAGTGTAGTGTACTTGAAACGGTTAGTTTTTGTCATTCTTCTTATATTCTTCATGTAATACAAGATGACAGACATTTTCTACATCTTCACTATCCGTTTTTTTAGCGATTTTTTATAATTACGTTAGTTTTCTTTCCAAATAGAAATGGTGAGCAAAATAAATGTTTCAGGCTTCAACTTTTCTTTTGCTATGGTAAGCCCTTTTGCAAGATGCTTGTCGACCATGGAAACTGAAATATTCATTAGTTCGGCTATTTCTTTGATTTTTTTGCCTTCAATCCATTTCAACTTGAAAGCAATTCCGCACTTTTCTGGAAGTGTACTGATTAAGTCAAGAATTTCACCGTGCAAAACTTCATCGAATGACAGAAACGGACTCTCTGCCCGAAAACTCAGGTGATACAACTCTTCGGATTCGATATTTTGACTACTTAGTTTATAATTGTTCTCTACCACCTTCCTTTTTAACCGGTTAATACAGCTATTTCGGGTTAGCGTGTATAAAAACGAAGACACGTTGCCGTCCTCTTTCAATAAATTTTTGTTGTTCCACAAACGGGAGAAGACATCCTGCACCAAGTCTTCAGCATCCCTTTCATTCTTGAGGAGATAGCTTGCATATCGCTTCAGTCTCGGATAATAAAAACGAAACAGGCACTCGAAAGAACCGATACCTCCAATGTTCCCGTTTTGGCCAGTAGTCTGGTTGCTGAACATGCTCATTTAGATTTAGGTCCGTCAAAGTATAAAATTTAGCAGAGGATTGCAAAACTCCTCGAAACGTTTAAAAACGCCAAAGTATGAAAACCTTTTAAAACCTTGTTTCTTATCAACTGGTGCTATTTTAACACAAAATATAAATTAGAACGTATGCTTGATATGGATGATTTATGAAAACAGATGCAACCAAAAATAATTTCGAGGAAAAAGAAAGTTGCAACCTTTTCAAAAACACAAATTTCGAGTAAATTGCGGTTTCAAAATGTCTACTAACTCAATTTTAAGATGTCGCCAATATGAAAAAGTCGCTAATAACTATCTTTTTTTGTGTGGCAGGCCTGATGGCTTCCCGTGCACAACAAGCCGATGTGCTAAAAAGTGATGCCATCAGCGCCGAATCGCAGGAGCAGTATGCCGATGCTGCCCGCTTATTTATGGAGGCTCATAAAGCTTATCAGGCTGAAAATGCAGTTGACACCACTTGCGTGTATCGCGCCGGAATGAACTATGTAAAAATTGAACAATTTGCAGAAGCCGTTCCTTTATTGGAAGAAACCTTAGGCCTGAATTATAATGTAGCCCGCGCCAGTCGTTTGCTGGCCGATGCTTATACCGGGCTGAAACAGACCGACAAAGCCGAAGCAATACTGCTGAAAGGAAAAGAGCTGGCACCTGAGGATAGTATCGAATTCGATAAAAAGTTGGCTTATCTGTATTTCAACGGTGCTAAATACGATAAAGCGGCAGATACGTTCAGAGGAGTAAACGCGGCTGTTCCGGGAAACAAAAACTACATGTACCTGTATGGCTTTAGCCTGGAACGTGTAAAAAAATACGACGAAGCGATTGCCGTGTTTGAAGCCATGCAGGAACAATTTCCGGGAGATAACCGATCGAAAAAAATGTTGGGGTTAACTCTGTTCGAAAAAACTGATATGGCTAACGAAAAAGCGGTGAAACAATACGAAAATAATAAAAACGCGAACCTGGAGGACTACGTCCATACCAAAAACCGACTGGAAGCCATTAATCAGGGCTACGAAAAAGCCCGCACCTTACTCGAAGAATCATTGGTTGAATACCCCACCGATCAACTGATCATTTCGTCGCTTTATACCTTGTATAAAAAGCAGTATAAAGAAGATAAAGCAGCCCAAATGAAAAAACGCTTACAACAATAGCAACTGACTTACTAATCCTGAATAGTCAGCAATGCTTATTTAGGCCTAGTTGGTAAATGTTGCGAACCACAATGCCCGAACGTTGTTTAAACGCTCAATCAACTCAATTTAGGGTGAAAATGAATAATCATGAAGTACAAACCTGCGAAAATTGCGGCACCGAAATAAACTGTTTTGGCGGTTTGAGCTGCGAATGTGCCGGTTTGGAAATTCCGGAAGCGGTGAGCGATTACATTGGCGCTACCTTCGATCGCTGCCTGTGTCGCACCTGCATTATGAGCTTGGCTGAAGAAATGAGAAACTGACCCCGAAAATTGGTTGCTTTCTAACTTTTTTTACCTGTTTTTCGAGTTCCATAAGCATACCAGTACAATGTGCCCACAAAGAAAGCCCCGCCAACGATGTTGCCAAGCGTTGCTGCAATAAGGTTATCCGTTATAAACAACGACCAACTAACGGGCGATCCTTCGAAAATGGCAAGTGGGATAAAGAACATATTGGCAATGGAGTGTTCAAAGCCAAGTGCCACAAAGGCCATTACCGGCCACCAAATTCCCAGTATCTTTCCGGTAGCACTTTTGGCCGATAAGCCCAGCCACATGGCCAGACAAACTAACCAGTTGGCGCCAATCCCCTTCAGAAACGTCTTGTAAAACGGATTGGAGGTTTTTGCCTCGGCCAGCTTCATCAGGCTTTGGTGCCAGGGCTCGTGGGCCACCAGGTCGGTGAGATGGACCAGAAAATAAGCGACGAAAAGCGACCCGATAAAGTTGCCCAGATAAACCAGTGCCCAATTGCGCAGCGGGGCAGTCCAGCGTTGTTTTCGGCTAAGCACGTTGGGCATAAAATAGGCATTATTCCCGGTAAACAGTTCGGCGCCGGCCAGCACCACCAGCATGAGTCCTACTGGAAAGGTGGCGCCAAAAATAAACTTGGCCAAGCCTGGATTATCTGCTGCAATTTGCGGAATTCCACCTCCAATAACCAACGACAGCAGTCCGCCAAAAGCAATGTAAGCACCGGCCATAAAGCTTAGCACCAAAATTTTCCGGATCGGGTAGGCATCTTTTACAATAGCCGTTTCGCCAGCCATTTCGAGAATGCGCGAAGGAGAGTTTACGCTCATCGTTTCGGTTTATTTACAAATTACCTGGGCAAAATAGTTTGAAAGAAGCCTTTGGGCGTATTCTATTTGTTCGGGCCTGTTTTCGGGCACTGCTTCCATCTGATAACGTTCGCCCAAGGCTTCCCATTTATACTGCCCCAGCTTGTGGTAGGGCAACAGTTCAAGGCGTTCCAGAAAACGGAGCTTGCCAAACTGCTCGCCCAGCCAGCGGAGCGATTCGTCGGCATCGGTATAGCCCGGTACAAGCACATAGCGCAACCAAAATGGTTTTTGGGCCTCTTCACGCAGTTGTATTAGTTTCACGGCTGTTTGAAGGGCCTTGTGCCCGGTTAATTGCGCAAAACCGGTGTCGGACGTGTGCTTCACGTCAAACATCACCAAATCTGCAAGCGACGAAATCAGTTTTTGCGCGTCGCGTCCGGCCACAGTGGCATTGGTATCAATGTTGGTATGTATGCCTTCGCCCTTCAACCGTTCAAACAGATGAATAAGGTTTTTGCTTTGCAACAGCGGCTCGCCACCCGAAATGGTAACGCCGCCATGCTGTCCAAAATAAGTTTTCATGTTCACTGCCCGCCGCACTATCTCGTCCAAATCAACCAGGCGGCCGCCTTCGTGCGCAATGGTGTCGGCATTTTGGCAATACAGGCACTTCAAATTGCATCCCTGCAAAAAAACAACCAGCCGGATGCCCGGACCATCGTGCGTCCCAAACGATTCGATGGAATGAACTTTAAGTTGAAGGGCTTTTTCACTCATGGAAGAGGTTGAATTGTTGTCCGTCGTACGGCGGATTGAATGGTTGAAAGAGCTTGAAGAAGTCGTTGCGGTTTCGATTTTTATCGTATCCGCAACGACGATGTTTTATCTTTTACCCTCTTCAATGACTAAGCATTCAGGGTTGAACTTACATGCTGTCGTGAAACGAGCGGGTCAGCACTTCCATTTGTTGCTCGCGCGACAGGCGCACAAAGTTTACCGCGTAGCCCGATACACGAATGGTCAATTGCGGGTACTCCTCCGGGTGGGCCATAGCGTCTTCCAGCAATTCGCGGTCGAGTACGTTTACATTCAGATGCTGTGCATTTTTTCCAAAATAACCGTCGAGTGTCGCCACCAGATTTGTCACGCGTTCCTCTTCGTTGTGTCCCAGCGATTTCGGTACAATGGAGAACGTGTTCGAAATACCGTCCTGCGAATCGCGGTAGTTAATTTTGGCTACCGAGTTCAGCGAAGCAATGGCACCGTGGGTGTCGCGGCCGTGCATGGGATTGGCGCCCGGTGCAAACGGCACCCCTTTGGCGCGTCCGTCGGGGGTCGCCCCGGTTTTCTTTCCATACACTACGTTCGAGGTAATGGTGAGCACCGACATGGTTGGGTTGGCGTTTTTATATACCGGCAGCTTTTTCAGTTCGTTGCTGAAGTGGGCCACCACGTCGCGGGCAATGTGGTCAACGCGGTCATCGTCGTTCCCGTATTTCGGGAAATCACCTTCAATTTGAAAATCGATAGTCAGGCCATCTTCGTTGCGCACCGGCTTCACTTTGGCGTGTTTAATGGCCGACAGCGAGTCGGCAACAATAGACAAACCGGCAATACCGTATGCCAGATTAATGCGGGGGTTGGTATCAATCAGCGACATTTGCGCCTTTTCGTAATAGTATTTGTCGTGCATGTAATGAATGATGTTCATCGATTCGTTATACACGCGTGCTACTTCTTTCATCGTTAGTTTGAAATTGGCCACCACCTGGTCGTAATCCAGGTATTCGCCCTGCATCGCCGGAATTCCTTTTACCAGTTGGATACCGGTATATTCGCAGCGGCCCTGGTTGAGGGCGAGCAACAGCGTTTTGGCCAAATTGGTGCGTGCGCCGAAGAACTGGATATGGCGGCCCAGATCCTGAAAGGACACGCAACAGGCAATGCCGTAGTCGTCCGAGCCGCAATGTTCGCGCATCAGGTCGTCGTTCTCGTATTGAATGGAGGAGGTATCAATGGACACTTTTGCACAGAATTCCTTAAAATGAAGCGGCAAATTTTGCGACCACAGAATGGTGATGTTCGGTTCGGGCGACGGGCCCAGATTGTACAGTGTGTTTAGGAAGCGAAAAGCCGTTTTGCTTACCTTGCTGCGGCCGTCAATCAGCATCCCGCCAATCGATTCGGTTACCCACGTGGGGTCGCCGGCAAAAATTTGCTCATAAGCTTCCATCCGCAGGTGCCGCACCATGCGTAGCTTCATCACAAACTGGTCAATGTATTCCTGCGCTTGTTCTTCGTCGATCGAACCGGCTTGCAGATCGCGCTCAATAAAAATATCGAGGAACGACGACACACTTCCCAGTGACATAGCTGCTCCGTCCTGTTCTTTCACAGCGGCCAGATAGCCCATATAGGTCCACTGCACCGCTTCCTGCGCATTGTCGGCGGGGCGGCTCAGATCCAGCCCATATGCTTTGCCCATCTCAATCATTTCGTGCAGTGCCTTAATTTGCTCCGACACCTCTTCCCGAAGGCGGATGGTGGCATCGCTCATGGGGCCATGAATATTGTCCAGATCTTCTTTTTTGCTTTCAATCAATCGGTTGACACCATACAGCGCAACACGGCGGTAATCACCAATGATGCGACCACGCGCATAATTGTCGGGTAGCCCCGTCAGGAATCCCAGCGAACGGTAGGTGCGTATTTCTTCAGTATAAGCATCAAAAACGCCATCGTTATGGGTCTTGGCATATTTCTCAAATATTTCTGCCACCTGCGGATCCGGAGTGTACCCGTGTTCGGCCAGCGCCCGGCTCACCACCTTAAAACCGCCGTAGGGTTTCATGGCGCGCTTCAGCAGCTCATCGGTTTGTAAACCCACAATGACTTCTTTGTCCTTGTCAATGTAGCCTGCCGGGAATGAAGCAATGGTTGACACGCGTTTGGTGTCAACCGAGCGCAAGCCGTTTTTGGCACGCTCTTCTTTCAGTGCTTTCTTACAAATGTCCCAAAGCGCTTTGGTATTTTCAGTAGGGCCACACAAAAAATGATGGTCTCCGGTGTACGGGCTAATGTTTTTCGAAACAAAGTCGCGTACATCAATGGCAATATTCCATTGTCCTTCATTAAACGGGTATGTCGGTTTCATTTTTTTTGAATTGTGATTTATGAAAGTTGATACAGCCTTTGCAGCTGTTGGTTCTTTAATTGTTTGAGATTTTAAAATCGAAGTTTTGTGTTTTCAGCAGACGAAAACGTTTGGGGCAGTCAAGCCGATCAACAAACAGTTCTTTTAGCTCGGAGATTTCGAAGGGTGTAAAATTCAGCATCAGGCTTTCGTGGTTTATCGGTATCATTACCCGGTATTGCCCGTTTGCCTCTTCGTTTTGACGCGCCCAGTAGGTAGCATCTAGTTGCTGAATGTACTTTTGAATGTTTTGGTATTGTTGCGGCTGAAAGGAAAAGCTCAGGTTCTTGTAGTCAACGTGAATTTTATTGCATTCCGAGCATTTGTATGTTCGACCGTTAGTGGTTTGATTAATAGTGATTTCACTTTCCCTTCCGTCCATTCGTTCTATTTTTATTTAAACCGGTTTAAAATAACGAATTATTTGGGAGCCTTGCAAATCGTTTCATATTGGGATTTTTCAGTATCTTGTTTTCTTCATCCGCAAATAATTTGTTTTTATGTTGCCGGATGGAACTCACATATTGCCGAAAATTATTTTCATTGGTGTTTGCGTTGCCGCGCAACATGTTCGTTTCATTTTTTTAGTTTTGAGGTAATAAAAAGCAGCACATGGAAATCGATTGGACAGCCCAACTTCAACCTTTATTTGAGCAATATGGCAATCGGCAGCACCCGCTTGATTACAAAACTCGCTACCAATTGGTAGTGATGGTCGTTTTATCGGCTCAGGATTCAGATAAACATATCAACGAATTGGCACCGCTTTTCTTCGAAGCCTATCCCAACATGAAAGCACTGGCAACCGCCGAAGCGGAAGATTTGCACAAGCTCATCGGTTCGGTACGCAATTTTGGCAATAAAGCAAAATGGCTGGTTAAAATGGCAAGGGAACTGGGCGACGATGAAAAATTTCCGCACACCATGCCCGAGTTAACCAAACTCCCCGGCTTAGGGCGTAAATCGGCCAATGTGATTATTCGGGAGCCAGGTAGAAACGCAGGTTCTTCGGCATCGGAAAGGTATTTGCCGATGCCTGTTGGCCAGTTGCCGCCCACTGCCCGATAGTCTTCAGCAGCTACAGCCGTTCCAGAATTTCGTTATCAACCAGGTTGGGAAGGGTCACTTTCAGTCCCGGCGTTTGCTTCATTTCTTGTTGTATCGCAAACATGGCTTCGCTGTTGCGTGCCCATGAGCGGCGGGCAATACCATTGTTGACGTCGTAAAGCAGCATCATTTTCAGCTTTTCGTTGGCATCGTCACTGCCGTCGAGCACAAGGCCAAAGCCACCGTTAATAACTTCGCCCCAACCCACACCGCCGCCATTATGCAACGAAACCCAGGTTGCACCGCGGGCGGCACCACCAATCACATTTTGCACGGCCATATCGGCGGTAAAGGCGCTACCATCGTATATATTACTGGTTTCGCGAAAGGGCGAATCGGTGCCGCTCACGTCGTGATGGTCGCGGCCCAAAATGACAGGAGCCGAAATTTCCTTCACCCGAATGGCCTTGTTGAAACGCAGTGCGATTTGAATTCGGGCATCGGAGTTGGCATACAGGATGCGGGCCTGCGAGCCAACCACCAT
>JBKEAN010000138.1:0-2819 GCA_047972415.1 Mangrovibacterium sp. | reverse complement strand
TTTTTTTCCGGAAAAAGCTGGTGATAAATTCATTTTATAGTGATAAATTGAGGAACAAATAATTCTAACCCATAATACGATGAAACCAGAACTGGAACGATTACGGGTTGGCAGTTTAACCAACCTCGAAGCCGGGCAACTCATTAACCGGCACCTCGACGACCTGGGCACCGTTAGCCCCACGCTACAAACCGACGGGCCGTACACCACCTACGTACACCGCCTTACCACCCAATTGGCTATTTACGATTTGGCAGTAGCCCAGGTGCAAAAAAACGAACTGACCGAGAAACTGGCGAAAGCCGACTTCCTGCGCGACCGGGCCGTGCGGGCATTTGGAACAGCCCTGCGGCTGTATTCCTATTCGGACATCGCCTCGGAGCAAGAAGCCGCGCGCGGGCTGAACATTATTTACCAAAGCCAAAAACGCATCGCCGACCTGAACTACGAAGCCGAAACCAAAGCCATTGATAAGCTACTGTCCGAGTTGGCCAAACCTGCCGCCACGGCCAAAGTTACCGCATTGGGTATAGGCCGTTGGGTAAATTTTATGCAAAGCAGTAACCAGGCTTTTGCCGTTTTGTTTGGTACACGCATTCAAGGCGAAGCCAGTACCGAAACCTACGACATGAAAGCTGTGCGCAGAGAAACCTTCGAGGTTTACGCCAATTTTTGCGACTACCTGGTGTCGATGGTAAAAGCTACCAACGGCGAACTGTTTGTAACCGCACTGAACCTGGTGAACGCCGGGCGCAAGTATTACGCCGACCTGATTGCCCGCCGGGGCGGCAACGATGATAATGACGAAGATGAGCCGGGTACATAGTCGGTATTGTTTACGCTGTGTTCATTTAGCCCGTTCCCAAAGCCTGCGGGGAACGGGCTTTTTTATTCCGGGTGCGCCAATAATCTTGTATCTTTAGCCCCAACAAAGCAACAAACGAAGTGAAAATCGGATCAATTGAACTGGAAGGGACGCCGCTGTTTTTGGCGCCAATGGAAGATGTAACTTACAAATCGTTCCGCCACATTTGCAAAAAAAATGGGGTTGATGTGATGTACACCGAGTTTGTATCGTCCGAAGCGCTCATCCGCGAAGTGGAAAAAACCCGCCTCAAGATGGAACTCTCGGACGAAGACCGGCCCATCGGCATTCAAATTTACGGTTACGACATTGAGTCGATGGCACAGGCAGCACGGGTGGCCGAAGAGCTTCAGCCCGATTTTATCGACATCAACTTTGGCTGCCCCATGAAAAAAATTGTGAAAAAAGGAGCCTGCTCGGCGCTGCTCCAGGACCTGCCCAAAATGCAGGCGATGGCGGCCGAAGTCGTAAAATCGGTAAAGCTGCCGGTAACAGCCAAAACACGCCTGGGCTGGGACGAAAATTCGAAGGTGATACACGAAGCTGCCTGGCGCTTGCAGGACGCGGGCATTGCAGCCCTGGCCATCCACGGCCGTACCCGCAGCCAGCTCTACACCGGCGAGGCCGACTGGGCCCTGATTGGCGAGGTGAAAAACAGCCCCCAAATACAGATTCCAATTATTGGCAACGGCGATATAAATGGCCCCGAAAAAGCCGCCGCACTGCTCGGCCAAACCGGCGTTGACGGGCTGATGATTGGGCGCGGCGCTATTGGCCGCCCCTGGATTTTTAACGAAATAAAACACTACCTGCGTACCGGCGAACTGCTACCGCCCCCAACCGTTGCCGAAATTGTTGGTAACCTGCGCGAACAACTTCAAATTACATCCGACTGGAAAGGTAGCGGGCTGACAGCCATATTAATGATGCGCCGCCACTTTGCACGTTATTTTCCGGGATTACCTAACTTTCGCAACCACCGCATTCAAATGCTCCGGGCAACGGAGATGGGCGATTTGGAGAAAATTATGGATGAAATTGTTGAACACTACGGCGATGTACGGGTTGATTATACAAACATGAGCTTGAAATGACACATCCGGGATACTCGAAATATTTTACCGAAGGCTCTTTTAAAGAGAAGCTGCAACGCATGGCATCGGTAGCCGGCAGCAAAGTGGTGTATGCCGCATTGTTACTTTACTTCCTGATGAAAGACCCGGCCGTTCCGCTTAAAGCAAAGCTGATAATTACCGCCGCGCTCGGCTATTTTATTTTACCTGCCGATGCCGTTCCCGACCTGGCCCCTTTAATTGGTTTTAGCGACGACCTTGGCGTACTGATGTTTGCCCTCGGGCAAATAAGCGAACACATTCGCCCCGAAACCAAAATACAAGCCACCCAACAACTGCAACGCTGGTTTAAGAGCCTGAAAAACGAAGATATTCAGGAGCTGGACCGCAACCTGCTTTAACTCCCGGGCACATGGCCAGGCAGCTAACACCGGGGCCTTTTCGTTTGCTTCGGCCAAAATCTTTCCCGGCGTTTTTTTGCGAAATTCACCCGTACCGTTTAATTTCATACCATCAACAACAAACCGCTAAAATGCCACGCCTAAAACACCTGCTCCGCCTCCTTATTTTAAGTGCAGCGTGCTGGGGACTAACTTTGTTTGCCGCCAACGCGCAGGTTATTGTCGCCGAAAAACCCCAGCCCCCAACACAATACATGATTCCGCCCCCGAAACCCGATAGCGGTTTTGTATTGATTCCCGGACATTGGGTTTGGGCGCGCGAACAAAAAATGTACGTGTGGGTAGTGCCAGGCTGGGTGCCACAAAAAGAAGGCGAAATTTGGGTAGCCGGCTACTGGAAGGAAGTGCCCAAAGGCTGGAAATGGGTTCCCGGTTACTGGGAGAGGGTAAATAAAAAGAAATGGTTCTTCTGGTAATTAG
>JBKEAN010000137.1:0-42332 GCA_047972415.1 Mangrovibacterium sp. | reverse complement strand
GGTATGGGCAGCGAACGGGGTTTCGAAAAAATTGAAGCCAAAGTACCACTTAAAGAAATGTTTAAATACATTACCTCGTTGAGTTCCTTAACGCAAGGCCGCGGCCGTTTCAACATCAGTTTCGACGGTTACGAAAAAGTTCCGCAGGAAGTACAGGACGAGCTGTTGCACGCCTACGCAGCCGAGTCGGACGACGAGTAGCAAACGAAAGTACCGCGATCGGTTAATTCTAAAAATAGCGAAAGCCGGCATTGCCGGCTTTCCTGTTTAACCCATTGCTATTACTGCAAAACCAGTGTAGGCTGGGCATCACACCATGCTAAATACTTAAACTGCTTTGCTCAGAAACGTCCGGAAACCAACCTCATTAACCTGTAATATCAACCTAAAATGACCGACTACAAGAAACTGGAAAACTTACTTCAATGCCCGGTAACAAAAGAACGGCTGAACTATTGTGAAAACATCAGGGATACAAACCTGGCAGAAACTGTCATTGCGGAATCGAAAGCAGCGAATGGATTTATTAACGAATCGCATTCGGTATTCTACCCTGTAATGAATGGCATCATCATCATGTTGCCCGATTACGCCTTTTCAACCCTGGAGTATAAAACAAATGCTGATGTGCTGACGGTAAAATCGTTTTACGACCGCTACGGCTGGAAGAAAGAGGACGATGGTAAGTACAACGACAGTAAACTGTTTATAAGCCAAAAAAGTGTTGCCGATACCTATGCCCACTTAACGGCTGAACGGATTGTCCCTTTCCTGAAAAACCAAGGGGGGGGGGGGGGGGAATACCTGCTCGATATAGCCTCGGGCCCACTTCCCAAAAGCGATAAACCACCGCTGTCGCGTAATTTCACCTACCGTATTTGTATTGATATTTCAATTACTGCGCTGGAAGAAGCCCGAAAGAACCTGGGCGAACAACACGGCATTTTTATTCTTGGCGACATTACCAATATCCCGCTGCGCAATGAAAGTTGCGACACCGTGATGTCCATCCATACCCTATACCACGTTCCGAAAGATAGACAATTGACGGGGATGAATGAGCTGGTACGGGTATGTAAAACAAACGCAAACATTGTTATCGCTTATAATTGGGGATGGCACAGCATGTTGATGAACCTGGCTTTGTTCCCCAACCGGATAGTCAGGCTATTTGGTCGGATGAAAAAGATTGTACTGAAGAAAACCCGGAAAGCAAATAACAACAGCAACACCGGTTTATATTTTTATTCGCATAGCCGGGCTTTCTTTAAACGGCATAAACCGGCAAATACAAAACTCAGCTTTTCGGTGCTAAAATCGCTACACAAAGACTTTATTGATTTATACCTGGGAAATACCGAACGGAGCCGCCGTTTTCTGGATCGTGTTTACACGCTCGAAAGCAAGCACCCTTCATTTTTTGGCAAACATGGGGCATTTCCGCTGATTATATTGGAAAAAACAGCCGAAAATACAAAGTTTTGATAACCCAAGTGCTGATTCCTTTCTGCCTGTTTTGAGTAGCTCGGCAACAAAAGGGTTGAATAGTCATCAGACCAAACAATGGTCGGCACCATACCAAGCGATGGGATTGGGGCAACCATTGCTTGGAACGCTCCGCTACCTTATAATGGAAGGTGGTTTTCTACAATCAAGGCCACAAGCCCCAGTCTGTTCGGGGGTTTGCAAAGCCTTAGCCAATAAGCATCCGCTTTTTTTGCAGAGAAGCCCCACCCCTGCCCTCCCTTGCCAGGAAAGGGCTTTCCGGCTACTGCCGAAATGGGAGGGTTCGTTACATCGTTTTCTATTCTAACTACTTGCCCCGAAACAAGTGCACGTAACCTTGCTTTTTGTAGCGCACATCGTCGCGGCCAAGGCCTTCAATTACATAATAATACACACCGGGACTGGCATATTTTCCACTAATTTTACCGTCCCAGGCCGCATCGAGGCGGGAATCGTTGTAGGCCCCCAAATCGTTTTTACTCACTGAAAAGACCTGCTTGCCCCAACGGTTAAATATTTTCACATCCAAACTTTTCATCGACGTAAACTTCACAATAAAATAGTCGTTCGAACCGTCGCCGTTTGGGGTAAAAACATTCGGCACATCAAAAGCCGAAGCAACAACGCTAATGTAATCGGCCAAATACACCGTGTCGCGGCAAGTTGTGGCCGTGCCGGTTTTGGTAGCCACCAGTTTTACCATGTACTCGCCGGTACTATCGTAAACATAGTCGGGGCTGGTATCGATGCCAACGTCCATAATACTGTCGGAAACTGAACCTTGCGCGGCTGCCTCTTCCCGAATCTCGGCAATATCGCGAAAGAACAACCACTCGTACGAATCGGCATTCTGCGACTGGTTTGTAAACGCGACTTCCAACGGGGCCTCGCCGGTCAGGGGGTCGGCGGTAAAAGCGGCCGCTGGTACAACCGATTCGTAATAAACCGAAGCAGAAGCAGAACAGCCCAGTGCATCGTAAACCGTTAATTGATAGGTGGTATTTGCCGAAGGCGGAAAATAGATACGCGGACTAATAACCGAGCTCAGCAAATCGGAACCGGTTTCCCATTTCACCTGCACATTTTTTACAAGCAAAAGCGAATTGCCGTTGGTCAAATCGGTATAATTAAAAACAGCCTCCGAAAAAGCCCCTTCAAGCTGAAAATACTCGCAAGCCGATTCGCTTATGGCAGCCGTCACCTCGTACCAGTTGTTAAAAACCCAGGCGGTATAGGTTTGGGTTGAACCACCCGAAACAACATTCACGCGGTAGCCGCCATCACCCAGCCCCGAAACCTGCGACGAAACGCCTCCCGAGTTATCGGTTTGAAATGTTTCAAAACCAGCGCTTGCCTGGTTGTACTTTTGCCACTCGAAGCTGGCCGCAGCCCCGGTCGAAAACTGTGCAGTCAGGTCTCCGGCAGCAACGCCTTGCGAAGTGCAAAAAACAAAAATCTGATCCTGCTCACCACTGGCATAATTGGTTTGCGTTTCGCCGCTGGCACTCGAACTCAGTTGAGCGTAGCCACCCGTGTAAAAACAGAGCGTTGCAACAAGAACTACTAATTGATAGAAATGCTTCATTTTCAAAGAATCCGGTTTATGAATTTCGGTAACACAATAGTAACGCATAATTTGACGGAATCGTTTGTTTCCGTTCATTTTTATTTCAATGGGCTGTTTTACAGTACCGGTTCGTTATTCAAATTAAATGCTGTTGAAAACTCGGTGGGCACAGAACAGGATTTTCGGGAAATAGGTTTTACTTTTGAACTTTGTATCTTCGCCCCATTATCGGACAAAAACAGATAAATTGATGACCGCCGGCGCTCCGTTCCCCGATTGTTTCCGGCACAAGTTTTAGCTTAAAATGAATTATTTAGACGGATTAAATGAAGCCCAGCGCGAGGCTGTTGTAAATACTAACGGGCCATCGCTGGTAATTGCCGGTGCCGGTTCGGGCAAAACACGGGTGCTCACCTTTCGTATTGCGCACCTGCTGCAACAAGGCGCCAAACCGGGGAGCATTCTCTCGCTCACGTTCACCAACAAAGCAGCGCGCGAAATGAAGGATCGGATATCGGCCATTGTGGGGCAAAATACAGCCCGCTACCTTTGGATGGGAACTTTTCACTCCATTTTTGCACGCATCTTGCGTACCGAATCCGAGGTGCTGGGTTTTCCTTCAAACTTTACCATTTATGATTCGGCCGACTCGAAAAGCTTGCTGAAAACCATTATCAAGGACATGCAGCTCGACGAAAAAGTGTACAAACCCAGCGTGGTGGCAAGCCGCATTTCAAGTGCCAAAAACAGCCTGATTACACCACCGGCCTACCAACTGAACGGGCAAATTATGGAATACGACATGAGCATCCGTATGCCCCGGATTGCCGAAATTTACAAGGAATACGACCGTCGTTGCCAGTTGGCCGGTGCCATGGATTTTGACGATTTACTGCTCCGTACGAACATCCTTTTTCGCGACCACAAAGACATACTGGCCAAATACCAGCAGCGCTTCGACTATATTTTGGTAGATGAGTACCAGGATACCAACTTTGCCCAGTACCTGATTGTGAAAAACCTGGCTGCCACCCACCACAACCTGTGCGTGGTTGGCGACGATGCCCAAAGTATTTATTCGTTCCGCGGTGCCCGGATCGAGAATATCCTGAACTTTCAGAAAGACTATCCGAAGCACAAAATTTTTAAACTAGAACAAAACTACCGGTCAACCCAAACCATTGTAAACGCGGCCAACAGTGTAATTGCAAAAAATAAACGGCAAATCCCCAAAAGTGTCTTTTCAGAGAAAAGCCCCGGAAACCCGATTAAAGTTTTTTCGGCTCTCACCGACAATGAAGAAGGCTATTTGATTGCCAACGAAATAGCAGAATCGCGTATGCGCCAACATTACAAATTCGAGGATTACGCCATTCTGTACCGCACCAATGCCCAATCCCGTATTTTCGAAGAAGCCCTGCGCAAACGCAACATTCCTTATAAAATATACGGTGGCCTTTCGTTTTACCAACGCAAGGAAATTAAGGACTTGCTGAGCTACTTCCGGATGGTTATCAACCCAAAAGATAACGAAGCCCTGAAACGGATTATCAACTATCCGGCGCGGGGAATCGGCGATACCACACTCAGCAAACTCGAACAAGCCGCATTGGCCGAGGGAACGCACATTTTCGACATTGTAGAAAAAACAGCCACTGCAAACCATGCCGGGCTGAACAAGGGAACGGTTGCGAAATTGCAGGAATTTGCAGGGCAAATCAGCCAGTTTTCTGTGCTGAGCGCCACTGCCGATGCCTACGAACTGGCAGGCGCCGTTGCCACCCAAACCGGCATGATGAAAGATCTGTACCGCGACCAAACCCCCGAAGGATTAAGCCGGTTCGAAAACATACAGGAATTACTGAACGGCATCCAGGAATTTACCATTAATGCACGGGAAGAAGGCCAGCCCAACGCCCTGGGAAATTACATGGAAGATGTAGCCTTGTTGACCGACCAGGACAACGACAAAGACGAAGACCGCGACAAAGTGACCATGATGACCGTGCACTCGTCGAAGGGGCTGGAGTTTAAGAATGTTTTCATCGTCGGCCTGGAAGAAAACCTGTTCCCGGCAGCGCCAATGGGAAGTTCTGCCCCAAGCATTGAGTCGTTGGAAGAAGAACGCCGCCTGTTTTATGTTGCCCTAACCCGGGCCGAGGAAAATGCAGTCATCAGTTTTGCAAAACAGCGTTATCGCTGGGGAAAACTCGATTTTTGCAACCCCAGCCGTTTTATTGCTGAAGTTGATGCACGCTACCTGAGCCTCCCCGACGACAACAGCATGGGATTTGACCGCGACACAGCAACAGCTGGTGGCTATGGCGGGTTCCGCAAGCCGCAGCCTGCACAACCCTCGCCAACATTGCCCGGACAACGCCCGGCTGGCTCCAACCCGCAGGCCATGAACCAAAAGTTGCTTCAATTGCGCGATGCAAAAAAACAAAACCAGAATTTTGATAGCGACGACTCGCGCGATATTCAACCGGGGATGATTGTTGAACACCAGCGCTTCGGACAAGGAAAAGTACAGCAGGTTGAAGGTGTATTCCCGAACCTGAAAGCCGTTGTTTTTTTCCAAAATGCTGGTCAAAAGCAGCTATTGCTGAAGTTTGCCAAACTGCGCATTGTACGTAGCTGACAACCGGGCTGCGATTACCGTTGGTATAAATTTGAGCGAAAAAAGGTTTGACGGTCTGAAAAAATCAGTTAGATTTGCAACATATATCACCTTCGTAACTGATAATCAAAGCTATTACCCGACCGGCTCAACCCGATTGATTTCAGTTTTATTTAAGAACTAATTTTACATGGATTACAATTCAAGTCGTAAAAAAATGCCTCTGCCCGAGTATGGGCGGAACCTTCAAAATATGGTCGACCACATCGGCACCATCGAAGATCGCGATGAACGCAACCGTGCTGCCCGCTCCATTATCGACATTATGGGCAACATGTACCCTTACCTGCGCGATATCAACGATTTTAAACATAAATTATGGGATCACCTGGCCATCATGTCCGATTTCCAGCTCGACATTGACTACCCCTACGATCCGCCCCGCCCCGAAACATTTAACGAACCGCCAGCAAAAATACCTTACGCAACCGGCAATATTAAGTTGCGGCACTACGGCAAAATACTGGAGTCGCTTGTTGATAAAGCAGCCCATTACGAGTCGGGCGAGGAAAAAGAAGTGCTGATTAAATTGTTGGCCAACCACATGAAAAAAAGCTACCTGGCATGGAATAAAGATACAGTTGACGATGAGAAAATCTACGACGACCTCCAACTGCTGTCTGGTGGGGCCATTCAACGAAACGATTTGGATTTGACCGAAACCAAAGAAATTTTGTTCCGCAACAGGCCCAAGCAAAACCCTGTACAACAAAAAAACCAGAACAACAACCGTAACCAAAAAAAACATCGTAAATAAACACGATTAACATACGATTCCGGAGATGTCAACATTTCAAATTGAAGGGGGCAAAAAACTAAAAGGCACGTTGGAACCACAGGGCGCTAAAAACGAAGCCCTACAGGTAATTTGCGCCACCTTGCTCAGCCCCGAAAAAATTACCATTACCAATATTCCCGAAATACGGGACGTTATAAAATTAATCGAACTTTTAGCCAACCTTGGGGTGAAAACCGAACGTATTGGCAAGGGTTCTTATTCATTCCAGGCCGACCAGGTCAACATCGATTATCTTCAAACTGAGCGCTTTGCACAGCAAGCCATTAGTTTGCGGGGCTCCATTATGATTGTAGGTCCGCTATTGGCCCGTTTTGGCCAAGCTTGCATCCCGCAACCGGGTGGCGACAAAATAGGCCGCCGCCGTCTGGATACGCATTTTGTTGGCTTGCAAAACCTGGGTGCCGAATTTGTTTTCGACCCCGAAAAACATTTTTACAGCGTACAGGCAAAAAAATTAACCGGCCGCTATATGCTGCTCGACGAAGCATCGGTTACCGGAACAGCCAATATTTTAATGGCCGCTGTTTTTGCCGAAGGAAAAACCACTATTTACAATGCCGCTTGCGAACCATACCTGCAACAATTGTCGCGCATGTTGGTATCGATGGGTGCCAAAATCAACGGCATTGGTTCCAACTTGCTCGAAATTGAAGGGGTTTCAAGCCTGAAAGGTTGCGAGCACCGCATCCTGCCCGATATGATTGAGGTGGGCAGTTTCATTGGCCTGGCTGCCATGACCGGCTCCGACATCACCATCCCTAACGCCGGTGTTGCCCATCTGGGAATCATTCCGAATTCATTCACACGGCTTGGCATTCAACTTAGTATTAATGGCGACGATATTCACATTCCGGCACAGGACGTGTACGAAATTGAAACCTTTATCGACGGTTCCATAATGACTATTGCCGACGCTCCCTGGCCCGGACTGACTCCCGACTTGCTGAGTATTTTTCTGGTGGTGGCCACCCAAGCCAAAGGCAGTGTACTTATTCACCAAAAAATGTTCGAAAGCCGTTTGTTCTTTGTCGACAAACTGATTGACATGGGCGCACAAATCATTCTGTGCGACCCGCACCGCGCCACCGTTATCGGGTTGAACAAACAAGTACAGCTTCGCGGAACAACCATGACCTCGCCCGACATCCGCGCTGGCGTAGCTCTGCTGATTGCAGCCCTTTCGGCACAAGGCAAAAGCAAAATCTTCAACATCGAACAAATTGATCGGGGATACGAACAAATCGATAGCCGTTTAAATGCCATCGGTGCATGTATCCAACGATGCGATTAAACATGGAAGTGTTAATAGTTCTAAATATAAAGCTGAATGGAATCTATTCGGCTTTATATTTGTTCGTATTCATGTCAAAGTTGAAGTCTCGTTACACCTAAAACACAATTATGAAACAGACCTTATTAATTAGCGCTTTGTTTATTGCAACATTGTTTGCGCCAAACCTATCTGTAGCCCAGGAAATTGGACTAAACATTGGCGATAAAGCGCCCGAAATTGCCGAAAAAACCGCCGATGGCAAAGAACTGAAACTTTCATCGCTGAAAGGACAGCTGGTACTTATCGACTTTTGGGCATCGTGGTGCGGTCCCTGCCGTCGCGAAAATCCGGCTGTAGTTGCAGCCTACAACGCTTACAATGACAAAAAATTTAGCAATGCCAAAGGCTTTACCGTGTACGGCGTGTCACTCGACAAGTCCAAAGATGCCTGGTTGAAGGCTATTGAAGACGACAAACTGGTTTGGGAAAACCACGTGAGCGACCTGAATGGTTGGAATGCCAAGTTTGCTGCCGTTTACGGGGTACGTAGTATTCCGGCCAATTTTTTGATTGACGGCGATGGCATTATCGTAGCCAAAAACCTGCGCGGCCCGGCTTTAGAAGCCAAACTGAAAGAGTTATTAAAATAATTGCTAAAAAAGCAAATGTCGGGAAGGTAGTACATAGGTGCTACCTTTCTTTTTATACTTTTGTCAGCTTCAAAACAGCACAATGTGCCAAAATGTCCCAGGCAACGTACTGGCAGTATTTTTGTAAACTGTCAGTCTGTTAAATAAAAAATGATTTGAACATGGCAGAAGAAAAAATTGTAAATGAGCAAGAAAACGAAGCCGCAGAAACCAATCCGGAACAAGTAACAGCATCCGACGATATGGGAAAACACGAGGATAAGCACGACAAAAAGTCGAAGAAAGATAAAGCACACGATCAAATCGAGAAACTAGAGAACGATCTGGCAGATATGAAAGACAAGTATGTCCGCCTGCAAGCCGAGTTCGACAATTTCCGGAAACGTACACTGAAAGAAAAAACCGAATTAATAAAAGCTGGTGGCGAAAGCGTACTAAAAAACATCATACCCGTTGTTGACGATTTGGATCGTGCCGTGGCTTCATTTACCGACGTGAAAGACGACACCCCCCTGAAACAAGGTGTTATGCTCATCTATAATAAGTTTCAGGATTTTCTGAAACAAAACGGGGTCAAAGAAATTGAGGCTAAAGGAAAAGATTTCGACACCGATCTGCACGAAGCAATTGTAAAAATACCAGCACCGGAAGAAGGGCTGAAAGGTAAAGTTGTTGATGTGGTTCAGAAAGGGTACCAGCTTTTCGACAAAGTCATTCGTTTTGCGAAAGTGGTAGTAGGCGAGTAACAGAAGATTCAACAAACTAAAAAAATGTCAACAAAAAGAGATTATTACGAGATACTGGGTGTCAGCAAAGAAGCTTCGCCCGAAGAAATTAAAAAAGCCTACCGTAAAAAAGCAATCAAATACCACCCGGATAAAAATCCGGGCAATAAAGAGGCAGAAGAACATTTTAAAGAAGCTGCCGAGGCCTACGAAGTGCTGAGCACCCCGCAGAAAAAACAACGCTACGACCAGTTTGGCCATGCCGGGATGGGCGGTGCAGCCGGTGGCGGTTTTAGTGGGCACGATATGTCGATGGATGACATCTTCTCCATGTTTGGCGACATTTTCGGAGGTGGCGGATTCGGTGGTTTTGGAGGTTTCGGTGGAGGTCGCAGCCAAGGCCGAAGGGTGAACCGCGGTTCGGACTTACGCGTAAAAGTTACCCTGGGCTTGGACGATATTGCCAACGGTGTAGAGAAAAAGCTGAAGCTGAAAAAGTATGTGTCCTGTACCACCTGCCACGGAACAGGTGCTGCCGGCGGTTCGGACTACATCACCTGCGACACCTGTCGCGGAAGTGGCCATGTAACGCGCATTACCAACACCCTGCTCGGGCAAATGCAAACCACTTCGGCCTGCCCTGCCTGTAACGGCGACGGCCAAATCATAAAAAACAAGTGTGTCGCCTGTCACGGCGAAGGAATTGTTAACAGCGAAGAAGTGGTGACCTTCAATATTCCGGCCGGGGTTGGCGAAGGAATGCAGCTAAATGTTTCCGGAAAAGGCAATGCCGGACGGCGCGGTGGTATAAATGGCGACCTGCAGGTGATTATCGGCGAAGAACAGCACCCCGAACTGATTCGCGATGGCAACAACCTCATATACAACTTATTTTTGAGCATGCCCGACTTCGTTTTGGGAACAACCTCCGAAATACCAACGATAGACAATAAGGTGAAGGTGAAAATTGAAGCCGGTACACAGCCCGAAAAAATACTTCGTTTACGGGGCAAAGGTTTACCCGATGTAAATGGCTATGGCAAAGGCGACTTATTGGTGCGAATCCATGCCTGGATACCGAAAAAAATCAGTTCGGAAGAGAAGAAAGTACTGGAAAAGTTACAGCAATCACCCAATTTTAAAGCTAGTCCGGGTACCGAAGAAAAAAATTTCTTTGAAAAGATGCGCGACATCTTTGATTAAAAATACGCGATGAACCAATTAAAAACCTCCTGAATCCGGGAGTTTTTTTCATTTTGAACACTCCATTCGAACAAAGAAATAACAAAATTCATTTCTTAATTTTAAATTAACAGCAAAAGCGTTGTCTTCGTTTCAATTTATAACTATACTTGCAACACAAAAGTTGAGAATATGAATTTCAAACGCGGACATCACGGCCACCATCATTTTTCCCTATTAACTGGTAGGCCCTAATTCTTTTGTCCGTATTGAAACAAAAAATATGAACCCAAAAAAGGCTTACCAAGCGGTAAGCCTTTTTTATTTAAACCGAATTATGACACAGTTAAAAATTGCCATCCAAAACAAAGGGCGCTTGTTCGAAGAGTCGATGGGGCTCATCAAGGAGACCGGAATCAAATTTTCGCAAGGGAGCAGCCGCGTGCTAATTGACGCGGCCAAAAACTTTCCCATGGAAGCGCTCTTTCTGCGCGACGACGATATTCCCCAAACCGTTGCCGATGGTGTTGCCGATATTGGCATTGTTGGCGAAAACGAAGTATTGGAGAAAAAAATGAATGTGGTGATTGCCAAACGATTGGGCTTTAGTAAATGTCGCCTGTCCTTGGCTATCCCGAAATCGGATGAATACAAGGGGCCCGACTACTTCAACGACAAAAAAATTGCCACCTCGTACCCGGTTATTTTAAAAGACTGGCTGGATAAGCACAAGGTGAATGCTGAAATTCATGTCATCACCGGTTCGGTTGAAATTGCTCCAGGAATTGGCTTATCTGATGCTATTTTCGACATCGTCAGCTCGGGTTCAACCCTGGTGGCAAACCGCTTAAAAGAAGTTGAAGTGGTAACCCCATCCGAAGCGCTGTTGATTGCTACACCGAACCTTTCAGCCGAAAAACAAGCCATCCTCAATGAGTTTATTTTTCGGATGGAGTCGGTTCAACGCGCCGAGGGTAAAAAGTACATCGTACTGAATGCGCCAAAAGAACGAATTGCCGAAATCTCGGCTATTCTTCCCGGAATGAAAAGCCCTACGATTACCTCGCTGGCAGAAGAAGGCTGGGTGTCCATGTCGTCGGTAATTGCCGAAAAAGAATTCTGGGAAGTAATTGGCAAGTTAAAAACAGCAGGTGCACAAGGGATTCTGGTTATGCCTATCGAAAAAATGATTTTTTAAATGAAAACCCGTAGCGCCCTGTTGTTCCTTATCCCGACCCTGATTTGGGGTTCGACCTGGTATGCCATCAAATTTCAGGTTGGAACAATCGATCCGCTCCTATCGGTTTCGTACCGCTTTGTTTTGGCCGGCTTGCTTTTGCTAAGCTATTGCCTGCTGGCTGGCCTCAAGCTAACATTCAAGCTCCGCGAGCACGGTATGATGGCCGTATTGGGATTGTTCCTTTTCGGAATCAATTACTGGATGGTTTACGAGGCAGAAACCATATTGACCAGCGGCTTGGTCGCCGTTATGTTTTCGTTAATCATCCTTTCGAATATCTTCCTCAATGCGCTGTTGCTAAAGGGCCTTATCCGCCGCGAGGTACTAATTGGCGCTTTTATGGGAATCGCGGGTACTGCCCTGCTTTTTAAAGATGATCTTTTGAGCTTCGACATGGATAACAACAAACTAAAAGCCTTGCTCATTTGCGTGGCCGGCTTTCTATTTGCTTCGCTTGGTAATATAACGTCCGCCTATAATCAGCGCAATAAACTACCGGTTATCCAGACCAATGCTTTTGCCATGACCTACGGCGGATTAATGATGTTTGCGATAGTCCTTCTTCTGAAAAAAGAAATCGCCTTCGATCTCAGCAGCAGCTATATTTTATCGCTGGTTTACCTGGCTATATTTGGCTCAATTGTAGCATTTTCGGCCTATTTAAAATTGTTAGGCGAAATTGGTCCCGACCGTTCGGCCTATGTCGCCTTGATTACACCCGTGATAGCCCTTCTCATCTCGACATGGTTCGAAGGCTATGAGTGGAAAACTGCCGGAGTAGTTGGTGTAGCTTTGCTGCTGACCGGAAATGTGCTCGCCTTGAAAAACAAACTGATAAAAAAACAAGCTCGTTTATGAAGCAATATACCAATCCGTCGCGTGCCGAATGGCCCATCTTGTTGGAACGTCCGCTTATTAATGCCGCCGACCTGACTGGCCGGGTCCGCCGTATTCTAGACGACATTAAAGCCCAAGGCGAAAAGGCTGTCCGCCACTACACCCAACAGTTCGATGGGGTGAGCCTGACTAAACTGGCTGTATGCGACAACGAAATTGAAGAAGCCATGGCGCTGGTTGAACCGGAATTGAAAGCAGCTATCGAGATCGCAGCTGGAAATATCCGCCGTTTTCATGCCGAGCAAAAGCTTGATGTGAAGAAAATTGAAACCTCACCTGGTGTTGTTTGCTGGCAAAAGTCGGTTGCGATCGACAAAGTTGGCTTGTACATTCCGGGTGGTTCGGCGCCGCTGTTCTCTACCGTGCTAATGTTGGCACTTCCGGCAAAAATTGCCGGTTGCAAAGAGATTGTTCTATGTACCCCGCCCGACAAGGAAGGGAAAGTCAACCCAGCTATTTTGTTTGCTGCCAAACTGGTTGGTGTGACAAAGATTTTTAAACTGGGTGGTGTTCAGGCCATCGGAGCCATGGCCTATGGGGCCGGAGATGTCCCGAAAGTGAGCAAAATATTTGGACCCGGCAACCAGTATGTAATGGCTGCCAAGCAGCTCGTCAGCATCAGCGATGTGGCCATCGATATGCCCGCCGGCCCATCGGAAGTGGCCGTCATGGCCGACGAGTCGGCCAATGCGGCCTTTGTTGCGTCAGATTTGTTATCACAAGCCGAGCATGGACCTGATTCACAAGTAATCCTGCTTACCAATTCGGGGAAGCTGGTCGCCGAGGTGGAGGTGGAGTTGGTAAAACAGTTGCAACAACTTGGCCGCGCCGAAATTGCCGTAAAAGCACTGAACAACAGCGTGGCTATTGTTTTGAACAACGAAGCTGAAATGATTGATCTGATTAACGAATACGCGCCGGAACACCTAATTATTTCGATGAACAACTACGCCGAAGTAGCCGAACAAATTGTGAATGCCGGGTCGGTATTTCTGGGAAATTATACGCCGGAAAGTGCCGGCGACTACGCCTCGGGAACAAACCATACCCTACCCACTAACGGCTGGGCCCGGTCATTTAGCGGTGTTAACCTCGATAGCTTTTGCCGGAAAATTACCTTTCAGGAGATTTCGAAAGAAGGGATCCGAAAACTGGGGCCGCTAATTGAAATAATGGCGGCAGCCGAACAGCTTGACGCCCACAAAATGGCTGTCACTTTGCGTTTGGACGAGTTGAAAAAAAACCTTATACAATAGATAGATAGGACAGAATAGACAAAATTCAACAAACCCACCAATACGCATAGATAAAAAGAACTCCTATTCTCTATGTGCTAGTTGGTTCAACACAAAACAAAATGAACTTAGCTGATTTACTCCGTACCAATATAAAAAACCTGAAGCCCTATTCGTCGGCACGTAACGAGTTTTCGGGCGATGCCATGGTTTTTCTGGATGCCAACGAAAGCCCCTTCAACCAACCCTACAACCGCTATCCGGATCCACTTCAGCATAAACTAAAGGACAGAATTGCGGTGATTAAACATTGCAAGCCCGGGCAAATTTTCCTGGGTAACGGCAGCGACGAACCCATCGACTTGTTATTCAGGGCCTTTTGCGAGCCGGGCCGGGACAACGTTATTTCCATAGACCCGACTTACGGTATGTACCAGGTTGCAGCCGACATCAACAAGGTTGAAGTGCGCAAAATCAGCTTGAAGGACGATTACAGCTTTTCGGCCGACGGCTTGCTTGCTGCTGCCGATAGCAACAGCAAACTGGCTTTTGTGTGCTCACCCAACAACCCGACAGCCAACCTGATGGACAAGGCCGAAATGCTGAAACTGATTCAAAATTTCAAGGGCTTGGTTGTTGTGGACGAGGCTTATATCGACTTTGCCCCAGGCGAAAGCTTGTTGCCCGAATTAGAGAAATACCCGAACCTGCTTATTCTGCAAACCTTCTCCAAAGCGTGGGGAATGGCAGGAATCCGCTTGGGCATGGCCTTTGCCTCGCCCGAAATCATCCACATTCTCAACAAAATAAAATACCCGTACAACATCAACATACTTACCCAAAAGAAGGCCTTGAAGCTTCTTAAAAAGGAAAGCGATAAAAATGCCTGGGTGGACTTACTGCTGCGCGAACGAAACAAGCTGTCCGAAAAATTGAAAAGCTTCCCCTTCGTCGTCCGGGTATTTCCGTCGGATGCCAACTTCGTGCTTGTTAAAATGCACGATGCACGCGGCATTTACGACTATTTGGTTGAAAACGGCATCATTGTTCGCGACCGTTCCAAAGTGGTTTTATGCGAAGATAGCCTACGCATCACGATAGGCTCGCCCGAAGAAAACGAGATATTGCTGGAAAAGTTGAATGATCTGATTTAGGAATAAGAAATATCGAACTTGAAATAAGGAATAAAAAAGTAACTAAAGATAAAACCAGATTTTGATGGAAGACCGTAAGTTTGATTTAGAAGACCGGCTGATTGACTTTGCCCTTCGAATTGATGAAATCGTTGAAGCTCTTCCTCCAACAAAGCTTGGCAATCATATCGGAAACCAATTAATCCGCTGTGGAACTTCGCCTGCATTGAATTACGGTGAAGCGCAATCTGCTGAATCAACATCAGACTTCATTCACAAACTGAAAATCATCCTAAAAGAGCTTCGGGAAACAAGAATTTGTCTGAAGATAATTTCCAGAAAGCCCTTGGTTAAGCCAGAAAGATTGGACGGTATCATTCAAGAAAATAACGAATTGATTGCGATATTTCTAAAAAGCATTGACACTGCGAAGAAGAACAAATAATTCATTTGGAACAACGAAGGTTCGGGAATCAGAAGCCATTCTTACTTTCTGATTTCTTATTGGATATTCGGTGTTCTATATTTTAAAATTATGAAGAAAGCTTTATTCATCGACCGCGACGGAACTTTGATTGCAGAACCTGCTGACGAGCAAATTGATTCGCTCGAAAAACTGGAGTACTTGCCCAAGGTTTTCCGCAACATGCACTTTATCGTCAAAAACCTCGACTATGAGCTGGTAATGGTGACCAATCAGGATGGCCTGGGAACAGCATCGTTTCCGGAAGAAACCTTTTGGCCGGCGCACAACAAAATGCTGAATGCCTTTGAAAAAGAAGGAGTGTTTTTCGACAATATTTGTATCGACCGCCACTTCCCGCACGACAATGCGCCAACCCGCAAACCGGGAACAGGTATGCTCAGCAAATACCTGGATGGCAGCTACGACCTGGCCAGCAGCTTTGTGATCGGCGACCGACTGACCGATGTTATGCTGGCAAAAAACCTCAACTCAAAAGCTATCCTGATTAACAACGGCTCGCTGGTTGACGAAATGAAAGCGCAAGGTTTGGACCAATTTTGTGCGCTGGTAACCACCGATTGGGATCAGATATACGCCTGCGTGGCAGCGCCCGAACGGACAGCCAAGGTGCTTCGAAACACCAAGGAAACCAAGATCTCCGTAAAATTGAACCTGGATGGAACCGGCAAAGGCAACATCAGCACCGGTCTGGGCTTTTTCGACCACATGCTCGACCAGATCGCCCGCCACGCCGGTGTTGACCTGACGATTAAGGTTGACGGCGATTTACAGGTTGACGAGCACCACACGATCGAAGATACCGGCTTAGCCTTGGGCGAGGCCTTCAAAATGGCACTTGGCGATAAACGGGGCGTTGAGCGTTACGGCTTCTGTCTGCCCATGGACGACTGCTTAGCCCAATGTGCTATCGACTTTGGCGGGCGACCCTGGCTGGTTTGGGATGCCGAATTCAAGCGCGAAAAAGTGGGCGACATGCCCACCGAGATGTTTTTCCACTTCTTCAAATCGTTTTCCGATGCGTCCTTGTCAAACCTGAACATCAAAGCAGAGGGACAGAACGAGCATCACAAAATAGAAGGTATTTTTAAGGCTTTGGCTCGTTCCTTCAAAATGGCCATCCGAAAAGATGTCTTCAACTTTGAACTGCCAACGACGAAGGGTGCACTGTGAAAACTAACCGCAGAGAACGCAGAGAAAATGAGCTTCGACTACAATGAAATAACGGAAAAGATAATCGGCGCCGCGATTAAAGTGCATCGGGCTCTTGGCCCCGGATTATTAGAATCAGCCTACCAAGCCTGTTTGTATTACGAATTGGTAAAACTCGGTTTAAAAGTTGAAAAAGAGAAGCCACTTCCTCTGATCTATGAAGAAGTAAAGCTAGATTGCGGCTATCGGATAGATTTGTTGATTGAAGGGAAAATTATTATTGAATTAAAGGCCGTTGAATCCTTGACAGATATCCACATGGCGCAAATGATCAGCTACCTCAAATTAGCAGATTGCCAACTTGGATTGCTAATAAATTTTAATGTGACCCAACTAACTAAAGGAATAAAAAGAGTCGTCAATAACTTATAAAACTCCGCGTCCTCCGCGGTTAAAAAACGAAAATGAAAAGCATTAAACCCCTTCGTGAGAAGAAAAATACGGCTATCCTGCTGATTCACTGCCCCGATCGGCAAGGGATTCTGGCAACTGTAACCGAGTTTTTGAACAAAAACAACGGGAATATCATTTATCTCGACCAATATGTTGACCGCATTGAAAAGATTTTCTACATGCGTGTTGAGTGGGAATTGGATGGCTTTGATATTCCTGCCGACAAAGTGAAAGAATACTTCGATACCCTGATTGCATCGAAGCTGGAGATGAACTACTCGCTTCATTTTTCGAAGCGGATTCCGCGCATGGCTATTTTTGTTTCCAAAATGTCGCACTGCCTGTTCGATATGCTTTCGCGCTACACCGCCGGGGAGTGGGACGTGGAAATTCCGCTCATCATTAGCAATCATAAAGATTTAGAGCCGGTTGCGCAACGATTCGATATTGATTTTCAATACATTCCGGTGAATAACGAAAACAAGGACGAACTGGAAGCGAAGGAGCTGGAACTGCTCCAACAATACAAGGTCGATTTCATTGTGCTGGCGCGCTACATGCAAGTGCTGTCGGCTGATTTTGTAGCCAAATATCCGAACAAAATCATCAACATTCACCACTCGTTCTTGCCGGCATTTGCCGGAGCCAAGCCCTATCATGCGGCTTATGAGCGCGGGGTAAAAATTATTGGAGCCACCAGCCACTATGTAACCAGCGAACTCGACGGCGGACCTATTATTGAGCAGGATGTCACCCGATGCAGCCACATCGACACGGTTGAACGGCTAGTCCGCAAGGGGCGCGATTTGGAGAAAATTGTACTTTCTCATGCGGTGTTCAAACACTTGCAACGTAAAGTATTGGTATATAAAAACAAAACTGTTGTTTTCAACTAAAAAACAATAAAATGATTCGGACTTTTTTCAAGCTAAAAACATGGTGCGCCGTATTGCTTGCTTTTATTGGGCTTCAGGCTTGCGGACAGGACAACTACGGCTATGTGGTAAAAGTTGGCGACATGGCTCCCGACTTCGAAACAACAACTCCAAGCGGAGAAAAAGTAAAACTTTCTGATTTAAAAGGCAAGGTAGTGATGCTGCAATTTACCGCAAGCTGGTGCAGCGTTTGTCGAAAAGAAATGCCCCATATTGAGGCTGATATCTGGCAGAAACACAAGAACAATCCGAACTTTGCCCTTTACGGCATTGATTTGGACGAGCCAGCCGATAAAGTTGAAGCCTTTGCCAGGCAAATTCCGGTTAGCTATCTGCTTTTGCTCGACCCGGAAGGTGGTATTTTTTATAAATATGCCGAAAAGGGAGCCGGTGTTACCCGCAATGTCATCATCGACAAAGAGGGGAAAATCGTCTTTCTCACCCGGCTGTTTAAGCAGGAGGAATTTGATGCCATGAAAGCGGTCATTGATCGGTTGCTGACCGAATAACGAAGTATTCCCTTGATGCTTGAAGCTAGTCACTTAAAACGACCATTATGAATTTAGTCATTATAAAATACAACGCCGGCAATATCGAGTCGGTCAACAATGCCCTGCTCCGATTGGGGGTTGAAGCTGAAATAAGCGGCGACCACGAGAAAATAAGGGCAGCCGACAAGGTCATTTTTCCGGGAGTGGGCGAAGCCAGTACCACCATGGCTTACCTTAAAAAAGAAGGGCTGGATAAATTGATTCCGTCGCTGACCCAACCTGTTTTGGGCATTTGCCTGGGATTGCAGCTTATGTGCAAGCACTCCGAAGAAGGCGATACCCCTTGTCTGGGTATCTTCGACGAAAACGTGAGGCGGTTTCGACCCGAAGCGGGAATGGAATTCGTAAGCAAGGTACCACACATGGGTTGGAACACCATTGCCAATTTGAAAAGCGGTTTGTTCGATGTTTCGCTCGATAACCAGTTCGTGTATTTCGTGCACTCGTATTACGCCACGGTTGGAAAAGACACTGCTGCTGTTGGCAATTACATCAATCCGTTCAGTGCCGCTTTGCACCGCGACAATTTTTACGCCACCCAATTCCACCCCGAGAAAAGTGGAGCAGTGGGTGCCAGAATTTTAGAGAACTTCATCAAACTATAAAAGCCCCTCTTAACCTCCCCGGAGGGGAGGAATTCAGGTGCTATCGTTTTCATCAGTAACAAAATACCAATCTTATTCACCCTCCCACGGAGGGGGCTAGGGGGAGGCTTTAATATGATTACAATTATTCCTGCCATTGACCTAATTGACGGCAAATGCGTCCGCCTGTCGCAGGGCAATTACAGCCAGAAGACGGTTTATAACGAAAAACCGCTCGAAGTAGCCAAAATGTTTGAAGGAGCGGGAATCACCCGGCTTCACCTGGTTGATTTGGATGGCGCTAAAGCCAAACACATTGTCAATCATCGGGTTTTGGAAACCATTGCTGCAAAAACCAAGCTGGTCATCGACTTTGGCGGCGGGCTGAAAAGCGACAAAGACCTCCGCATAGCCTTCGAAAGCGGTGCTCAGATGGTTACCGGCGGCAGCATTGCCGTGAAAGACCGCGATACGTTTTTGAATTGGATTGAACGCTACGGGACTGAAAAAATCATTCTTGGGGCCGATGCAAAAGATAAGAAAATTGCCGTGAGCGGCTGGCTCGAAGTGTCGGAGTTACCCATTATCGAATTCATCGAAAGCTACACCTACAAAGGAATCAAGAAAGTAATTTCGACTGATATTGCCCGCGACGGCATGCTTAGCGGTCCCAGCTTCGACCTGTACAAAGAAATTTTGAACCAGTTCCCGAACCTGGAGTTGATTGCCAGCGGAGGAATTGCATCGATGAACGATATTTTGGAACTTGATGAAATGGGCGTACCCGGTGTGATTACCGGCAAAGCCATTTACGAAAACAAAATTAGTTTGGAAGAAATTGAAAAGTACCTGGGTAAATAGTCCATGAGTGCGAAGTACAATGTACATACGTGTTGAACCCCGAACTCATGCACTTATGAACCCCGAACTCATGCACGCAAACTCGAAACTGTAAACTGCTATGCTAGCGAAACGAATTATACCCTGCCTGGATATTAAAGACGGTCAAACCGTAAAGGGCATCAACTTTGTGAATATTCAACGTGTGGGCGACCCCGTGGAACTCGGCGCGATGTATGCCGAACAGGGCGCCGACGAGCTGGTCTTTCTGGATATTACCGCCACCCACGAAGGCCGAAAAACGTTCGTGAGCCTGGTCAAACGCATTGCTCGCGAACTGAACATCCCATTCACCGTTGGCGGCGGAATCAGCGAATTGAAGGATGCTGACGCCCTTCTGAGCGCCGGTGCCGATAAAATCAGCATCAACTCGTCGGCGGTTCGGAACCCGAAACTGATAGACGACTTGGCGCTAAGTTTCGGCACACAGTTCGTGGTAGTGGCTATTGACGCAAAAAACTACGATGGGCGTTGGACGGTTACCGTGAACGGCGGCCGTATTCCTACCGACAAAGAATTGTTCTCGTGGGCCAAAGAAGCCGAAGACCGGGGGGCAGGCGAAATCCTGTTTACCTCTATGGATCACGATGGCACCAAAGCCGGTTTTGCCAACAAAGAACTGGCTAAAATGGCCGATAGGCTGAAAATTCCGATTATCGCTTCGGGTGGCGCCGGGAGTATGGACCATTTTGTCGATGTGTTCACCGAGGGGAAAGCAGACGCCGGATTGGCTGCCAGCATCTTTCACTATAAAGAGATTGGCATTCCCGATTTGAAGAATTACCTTCATCACCAGGGAATCCCAATCCGACTATAACTCAAACTGCCATGAAAAAAATACTTCAACTAATTATTCTACTGTTCCTTACCCTTGAACTGAGGGCTCAAATTGATTTAGGATCGCGTTTGTTGCAACAAACTCCAAACTGCGAAAGTGTGGCCTTCAATTCAACCCAACTTATCACCGATTATTTTGTCCGATCCGAATTAGACTCGCTTAACCTGGTGTTGGAACAATGGAAAAATTTTTGCGGTAACTCAGAACCATTGTTCCGGGCCAGGATTCTTTGTGACATTACGCTAAACCATTTCGAAGAGGGTCAGCTTGCGGACGATACCCAACAAATGGATATGATTTCAGCCTACTGCGACCGGTACAAGTTGAGCGGCGAAATCAATCACCAACAAATTTATGAGTACTATAAAATTTATTTGGGCTATGTATCTCCAAACTCGGATTTCGATTTGACTACTGTGGCCTGGGCTACCGCTTTGCTTGACGAAAATGGGGATCTATCCCCTACGGAGCAGGCCTACTGCTTATTATATGCCAACCGCATGGATGAATTTTGGGCCTTTATGAAAAACGGGGTGCCAAACGGAACGATGTTGCAGCAAAGCTATAACGCCGAAGTTGCGCGGGTACAGAAGCTTTGGGATGGCCACCTTTCCTTGTTCACAGGTGCCTTCATTCCACAATCAAACCTGAATGAGTTTATTGGGGCAAAGGCAATTATCGGATTTCAACTGGGGGCAAAGGTTAATAAAATGCAGTATGATCTTGGGTTTGCGCTGCGCGGCGGAGAGGCAAAACAAGCTTACCAGGTCGTGTATGAAGGTCAGCTGGTTAATACAACCGATCACTTTTCCGGATATATCGGACTTGATTTTGCCCGCGAATTGACAAACAATTACAAGACGGAGCTCGACTTTTTATGGGGCATTGGCGTCGACGTCATGGATGTCATTCGTGGTGATACCGATGAGTATGATGATAGTAAAACACTGACATCTTATAATTTCAATTTGGGCTTTGGTTACCGCTTTTACCTGAAGAATATGAATTATATCGGACTTCATGCCAAATATAATTTAGTGAATTACAGAAACAAAGGAGGCACCAATCTTGGAGGTAATTATATTAGCATTGGCCTCTCGTACGATTTGTTCGGCAATTCCGAAAAACAGAAGCAAATGAAACAAATGAATTTGAAGTAAGTATCATGATAAACGTAAATTTTTCAAAACTGAACGGGCTCGTACCGGCTGTTATCCAGGACAACATGACCGGCAAAGTTTTAATGCTGGGCTTTATGAACGAAGAAGCGCTGGCTAAAACCAAAGCAAGCGGACAGGTAACTTTTTTTAGCCGCACTAAAAACCGGCTGTGGACAAAAGGCGAAGAAAGCGGAAACTTTTTAAACGTGGTTTCGATTGCTGCCGACTGTGATAACGACACGCTGCTGATAAAAGTAAATCCGGTGGGACCTGTTTGCCACACGGGTGCCGACACCTGCTGGAACGAGAAAAATGAAGAAAGCGACCTCATGTTCCTGAAATTCCTTCAGGACTTTATTGACAAGCGAAAAGCCGAAATGCCCGAAGCGTCGTACACCACTTCGTTGTTCCAGAAAGGAACCCGTAAAATTGCACAAAAAGTTGGTGAAGAAGCCGTAGAAACCATTATTGGCGCGATGGCCAACGACGACGAAAACTTTCTGTACGAAGGCGCCGACCTGCTTTACCACCTCATTGTGTTGCTCGCGCACAAAGGCTATCGAATTGAAGATTTGGCCCGCGAATTGAAAAAGCGCCACAAATAGTCGAATGTTAAATGTTGTAAAAGATGCTAAACAGAATTAACATCTTCGGGCGCTGAGATGATCTTTTTCATATATTCGCATCCGTCAACCACTTACACATCTATGCGTCGATTCATTTTTTTGCTGTCAATCCTACTGGTAATGGTTTCGGGTGCATGGGCTGCCGGCCCCGAAAGCGCCCGCAAGCAGGTTGATTACAAATACATCACCTATCTTCCGGAGAATTACGACAGCACAAAAGCCGATTTATACCCGCTCATTATTTATTTGCACGGTCGTTCGGCTTCGGGCACAAACCTGAATAGTGTTCGCCGTTACGGGTTACCTTTTTTTCTCGATCGCGGTAAAAAGCTCGATTATATTGTTATTGCGCCACAATGCCCGTGGGGAAAAAACTGGGCCAGCGAAAACTGGATGGATCCCATGCTGGACAAACTGAACAGGAAATACCACATTGACAACGACCGGATATACCTCACAGGGATGAGCTTAGGAGGCTTTGGCACCTGGGAACTTGCGAACCGCTATCCCAACCGCTTTGCCGCTATTGCCCCCATGTGTGGTGGTGGCAAAACCGAATGGACCAACAATATTTACCACATTCCAACCTGGGTATTTCACGGAACCCAGGATCGGTTGATACCGGTTATGCGCTCGGACGAAATGGTTGCCGGCCTCGAAAAGCACCAAGCGCTGATAAAATACAGTCGGATTCCGAAAATGGGGCACGACCTGCACCGACAATTTGACAATGATGAACTGTACCAGTGGTTTGCACAGTTTACCCGTCGACCGCTGAATGAAGAGGACGAAAATAGCATTAAACCAATGCAAAAAATTGAGCTTGCCGGTGTACACTGGACGAAACAAGTCACAAAAACCCTCAATGTTTTCGAACTTCAACGCAACACTTCGTTTTAAATTTACGACGAAAGCGGCTCTGCAAAAAAACAAAA
Organism: Mangrovibacterium sp.; assembly: GCA_047972415.1. Lineage (GTDB taxonomy): Bacteria > Bacteroidota > Bacteroidia > Bacteroidales > Prolixibacteraceae > Mangrovibacterium. The sequence goes on along the minus strand of JBKEAN010000137.1, from coordinate 18,827 downwards.
AAACCTATCCCCTCAACCGGATTTGCACCCGCCAATCAAGGCTGCATGCTTCCCTGTTTCTATTGAATATCGCTGCTGTTTTCGCCCAAATAAAAGCCTGCCACGTCAACCCAAACCTCAACTCCACTCGCCGATTACAGCCTTCCGAAATAAAACCGAACCCTTCTTTCTATTGTAACAACCTAACGGACTGCATTTGAACCAATTTTGTTTCAGCCTGTTAAGTTAGCATCAATAAATATTTACCCGGCGCGCGTTCAATTGAAATAAAACTATCTTTGCGCGACCAATTTTGGAAGATTATATGCAGAAGATTAGAAACATCGCGATTATCGCACACGTTGACCACGGCAAAACAACGCTGGTTGACAAAATGATTTACTATTGCAACATTGTAAAGGCGCATGAACGCCATGACGACCTGATACTCGATAATAACGACCTGGAACGTGAGCGTGGAATTACGATTCTGGCCAAAAACGTTTCGGTGACTTACAAAGACATCAAAATAAACATCATCGATACCCCCGGGCACGCCGACTTTGGCGGCGAAGTTGAGCGCGTGCTGAACATGGCTGATGGAGTGCTTTTGCTGGCTGATGCCTTTGAAGGGACCATGCCACAAACCCGTTTTGTGTTATCAAAAGCGCTGGCTTTGGGCTTGAAACCAATCGTGGTAGTTAATAAGGTTGACAAGCCGAACTGCCGTCCCGAAGAAGTTCACGAACAGGTTTTCGATTTGATGTTTAGCCTGGATGCAACGGAAGAACAACTGGATTTCCCAACCATTTACGGCTCGGCCAAAGAAGGCTGGATGACCAAAGACCTGGCTGTAAAAACAGACAGCATCGCCCCGCTTTTAGACGCCATCCTGGAATACATTCCGGCACCGAAAGAAAATCCCGGAACGCCGCAAATGCTTATTACTTCGCTCGACTATTCGTCGTACGTGGGCCGTATTGCCATTGGCCGTATACACCGTGGCGAATTGAAAGAGAACATGCAAGTATCACTGGCTAAGCGCGATGGCTCGGTAAAACGCAGTCGGATTAAAGAAATTCACACCTTTTCGGGCTTAGGCCGCCAAAAAGTTGAATCGATGCACGATGGCGACATTTGTGCGCTGGTTGGTATCGAAGGTTTTGACATTGGCGATACCATTTGCGACTACGAAAACCCCGAACCACTTGACCCGATTGCTGTTGACGAGCCAACCATGAGTATGGTATTCACCATCAACGATTCGCCGTTTTTTGGGAAAGAAGGGAAGTACGTGACTTCGCGCCACCTGAAAGACCGCTTGGACAAAGAGCTGGAAAAAAACCTGGCACTTCGCGTTATCCAGGGCGAAACAGCTGATAGTTTTACTGTTTACGGTCGCGGTGTACTCCACTTGTCGGTTTTAATTGAAACCATGCGCCGCGAAGGGTACGAGCTGCAAGTAGGCCAACCAAAAGTATTGTTCAAAGAAATTGGCGGCATCAAAAGCGAGCCGATTGAAGAAATGCACATTGACGTGCCCGACGAATACAGTGGTAAAGTGGTTGAAATGGTGACCGTACGCAAAGGCGAAATGCAGAATATGGAACGTAAAGGCGACCGCATCCACCTGGAATTTCTGATTCCTTCGCGCGGTATCATCGGGCTGCGTACCAACATGCTCACAGCAACTGCCGGCGAAGCCGTAATGACCCACCGCTTCATTGAATATCAACCCATGAAAGGTACTATTGAGGGCCGCAGCAACGGATCGCTGATTGCCAAAGAACCGGGAACATCGTTCGCCTATGCGCTGAACAAGTTGCAGGATCGCGGTAAATTTTTTATTGACCCTGGGACAGAAGTTTACGAAGGCATGGTAATCGGAGAGAACAGCCGTGGTGACGATATCGTTGTCAATATTACGCAGTCGAAAAAGTTGACCAACATGCGTGCATCGGGCTCCGACGACAAAGTACGCCTGGCTCCGCCCATTGTTTTCAGTTTGGAAGAAGCCCTGGAATACATTGGCAACGACGAGTATTTGGAGGTTACGCCGCAATCGCTACGGATGCGTAAAATTTTCCTGAAAGAAACCGAGCGCAAACGCGGGGGTAAAATTACCTACTAAAAACAAGTAGCGCAAGATACAGCAAAAAGCACTTACCGGATTAAAACCCGATAAGTGCTTTTTCGTTTTCCGGCATCAAACAAAGGCTAGTTGCCTGTTCCGGTTCAGCTATTTTTTAAGCTTCGTCTTCCTCTTCAAACAGTTCGCTGTCTTCGGTGTCATCGGTATCAACTTCCGCCTCCACAAACTCTTCGGAGGCAAGCAAATCGTCGGTGCTTTCAAATACAGGCTTTTCAATCCGTTTAAAGTTCGAAGGCACTTCCTGCGGTTGATCACCTGCAAAGTACGGAAACACATCCACGATTGTACTCAATGCCATCGAAGTGGTGTGGTACGGCACCAGGATGTACGACAACCCCTCTTCGAGTCGCTGCAAGGCTTCTTTAAAATCGTCGGCAGCAACCAAAAAGTGGTTATTTACTTTTTTCTCCTTACCAGCTTTCTCGTCGATGGTTACAATGGCAATACGTGCTTTGTACCAAAACTCGCCGCTTTCGGCCGGAAAAATCTCGATGATATTTGATTTTTTGATGTTGTCGATATGAAATTCGCCACGGATAACCTGCTGCATTTGCTGAATAATCCGAGCCTCGGCATCGGTAAACGAAACAGCATCAACCAGGTACGACTCACCCATTTTCCGTTCACGCCCGTCGTTGTCAATTTTTACGTATTTTACTTTTACTTCAAACCAAGTTTGCATAGGATTCAATTTTATTTAGCTGTTTACAAAGATATTTTTCTTGAAAGAAGCCCTGTCAGAATTCTGAAATCCTGACAGGGCTCCGAATATTACATTGAACAATAATTCGTTGTTAGATATCTCCTTTGGCCGGAATATTTTTAAGGGTTTCTTTCAGGAAATCCCAAAATTTGTCAACTGTGGCAATGTTCACTTTCTCGTCGGGCGAGTGCGGGTACCGGATGGTTGGGCCAAACGAAATCATGTCCCAATTCGGGTAAGTACCACCAAGGATACCACACTCCAAGCCTGCATGAATAGCTTTAACATCAGGTACTTTGCCGTATTTTTCCTCGTAAACCTTCAGCATTGTCTGCAAAATAGGCGATTCCATATTGGGTTTCCATCCGGGGTATCCACCGCTCAGTTTTACTTTGGCGCCAGCCATGTCGAATACCGCTTTAATGCGGTCGGCCAAATCGGTTTTGGCGGTATCAACCGAGCTACGCAACAGGAAGCTTGCCCGGACTGTCTTTTCTTTTGCATCCGATTTTACAATCGCCAGGTTGCTCGAAGTTTCAACCAATCCCGGCATCGAGTCCGACATGCGATCGACCCCGTTCGGGCAAGCCAGCACGGCACGCGTCAGGTTGCGCTGTGTTTTTTTGTCCATCATTTTGGCAACGACTGCTTCCGGTTCAATCGTAATCTTCATGGCTGGTTCGGTCAATTCAAACTCTTTACAAATCACTTTTTCGAGTTTGCCAACCAGTTTCACCAATTTTTCCCAACGTTTTTTCTTCACGGCAATTAGCGCAAAAGCCTCGCGTGGAATGGCGTTGCGCAAACTTCCGCCATCAATGCTCACCAAACGAACCTCATATTTTTCGAAGGCCAGATTGAGTATCCGGAAGAAAACTTTATTGGCGTTGGCACGCTGCAAAATAATGTCCATGCCCGAATGGCCGCCTTTCAGTCCGGTTATGCTAATTCGCCCACCGATGTAATTTTTCGGCATTTCTTTCTTTTTAAAGTAGAATTCGGCCGTTAAATCCATCCCCCCTGCGCAGCCAACGTACAGTTCGCCTTCGTCTTCCGAGTCGGTATTCAGCAAAATATCGCCTTTCAAAACTTCGGGTTGAAGGCCAATTGCCCCGCCCATGCCGGTTTCTTCGGTAGCGGTGAATAGCGCCTCGATGGGGCCGTGTACCAAATCGGTAGCTGCCAAAACCGTCAGGATTGATGCGGCACCAATTCCGTTGTCGGCACCCAAGGTTGTGCCGTTTGCTTTCACCCATTCGCCATCAACCCAAGCTTCAATCGGGTCACTTGCAAAGTCGTGTACTTTATCGCTGTTTTTCTGCGGTACCATATCCAGGTGGGCTTGCAAAATAACGGTTTCTCTGTTTTCCATACCAGCAGTGGCTGGCTTACGCGCAATAATGTTACCAGCTTCATCTTTAAGGGTTTCCAAACCCAGATTTTTACAAAAATTGAAGACGAAGTCCTGCACTTTTTCCTCGTGGTTCGAGGGACGCGGAACTTGCGTTAACGCGTAAAAGTTTTCCCAAAGTGGTTTGGGCTCCAAATCCCGGATGTCGTTTTTCATTGTCATTTTTTTTTAAAAATTAACTCGTCTAAAGAAAATCAGCGAAACGCTGCACAGGAACTTGTCCCGCACATCGGAGCGCGTGCAACAGCCCCGCTCGTTAATCTTCGATATTGGGCTTTTCGAGACCGTAACCTTTTTTGCGGTCTTCTATCTTTAATAAATAGGCAAACAAAATAGCTATTCCACCGAAAAGCGCAAAAATGAGCATCGGCAACGAATAGTCGTATAACGTAACCACCTGTTCAACACCGTCAACAAGCTTGGGTTGTGTACCAACAATACAATACTTATCGAGTACAACTCCAATAAGTAGCGGCACCCCCATCAAACCCCAGTTTTGTACCCAAAAGGTCATGGCATAAGCGGTTCCAAGTTTACTGTCGGGAATAATTTTGGCAATTGAAGGCCACATGGCCGAAGGTACAAGCGAGAAGGCAATTCCCAAAATCATTACAAGTACAACTGCTATAGCCGGGCTATTCAGCGAACGAACGGAGAACAACAGGTGAACAATAACCAACAAAAATGAACCGATAATCATAATGGTTGCACCCTTGCCTTTTTTGTCGTAAAGACTTCCGAAGAATGGTGTTAGGAACAAAGCTCCAAAGGGTAACAAGGCGGGAATATAGCCTGCAAACGAATCGGAAATCCCGTATTTTTGGACAATAAAGTTGGTGGCAAACTTGATAAACGGAAAAACTGCTGAATAAAATAGCACACACAAAAAGGTAATGTACCAAAAGGCCCTGTTTTGTCCGATAACAAAAATATCGGAGAAGCGAAACTCGTCGGCCGATTGTACGCCTGCACTTTTTTCTTCGGCATCCAGTTTCCGATCCATAAAGGTGAAGAGGATAAAGACCAAAAGACCAAGGCATAACAGGAAAAAGGCCAGAATGACCGGGGTACTGAGGTTACCCGTCAGTTTAACCAAGGGGATGGGAGTAAACATAGCGAGTGCTGTACCAATGCGCCCGGTTGACGTGTTGAGCCCGATAGCCAGTGCCATCTCCTTGCCCCTAAACCAACGCACAACTGCTTTGTTGGCTGCAATACCAAACATTTCGCAACCAACACCGAATACAGCAAAGCCGAGCCCGGCTACAACAGCTGATTTGGCCGAGGGGGCCAACAGTTGGAATGATCCGATGTTGAAGCTAATCATACCCTCCACATTACCAGACACTCCCCAGTATTTAATTGCCGCACCAGTCAGCATAATACCAATTGCCAGTATCCCGGTAAAACGGATTCCCATTTTGTCCAGAATCATCCCGCCGAAAACAAGCATCAGCAAAAACACGTTAAACCACCCGTAACCACTGGTAAACAAGCCATAATCGGATGCGGTCCATAACAGTTTTGCCTGAAGCCGTTCCTGCAAAGGGGCCATAGCATCGGTTAAATAGTACATACACATCATTGTGAACGATACCAGAGCCAGTACAACCCAGCGCGCCGTTTTGGACTCGCGCAACGATTTTTTAAATTCTTGCATATATAAATTTGTTTAAACTATATCATTCTGACTGTTTTCCGGTGACGGCTTTAATGCCGCCGGTTTCGGGGTTGTACAAAACCTGGTGCACACCATCGAGCAATTCGTCGGGCAGGGCAACCACTACCCCAAACTGCGCAATATAAGCCCTGGTTTCGGCTATTGGGCTGACACCGTTCAGCAGGCGAATATCGGCAACACCGGGAACCCGGTAAAACAAGTTGGCCGACTGCGCAGCAGACAGCGAACTTTTCTCGCGGTTGTAAGCCGAAGTCAGTTCATCGAGTTTTTTAATGTCAATCGCGATGGGTTTTCCGCTCATATCATTTTTGGGTACCACCCCTTTTTTATCTGAAAAACGAAATACCACATCGCCCGAAACCGAATTGTCGCCCGGAATGTAATCAAAGCTGTATTCAAACGTATTCGAGTAACTTTTACCAATAAAAAGTGCCATATAATCGTCTTCCAGCTTTCCAAGCTCTTTTGCCATCACTTCGTAGGCACGTCCATCGGGCAGCGGCTCATTAAATTCATTTGTAAGGCTTTCGAAGCGGTGTTTACGCAAGTTGGTTATGGTTTGTGCGGCTTCGAGCGCCTTTTCGTCGAGTGATTTTTTTATAAGAACAGCCCTTCGCGTTGAATCCCCCTTTTGGAAAGTCGGTTCAAGGGACAAATCGGGAAAAGGTACAACCGGAATATCGATATGCTGCGAATAATTCAGCACCGGAATTGGTTTTGACTGCCATTCCACGATCTTATTCACGCCCAAAATAGTTCCCATCGAACTTAAGCTCAACATGGTTCCGTTTAAATTTTTCGCGTAGTAAACCTGGTTGGGATCTGCCTCTGCAAAGGGTTCAACCTGCACATCGGTAATGATCCAGTTCTCGGCATCGGCTTGAGGCGCATCTTTGATACCGAGCAAATTTTCGGCAAAAGCGGCATATGGCCCGTGAAAATACTTTTCCTGGGCAGCTTTCACCGTGATACGCAAACCCGTGCGTGGCAAACTATAAACCAGCCCGTCGCTAAAACCAGGCTGAGTATTCTTGTCAGCGCGTTGTGCAAGGGTTGGTAACGAAAACCCCAGCAATAAGCTGACGATAAAAATTTTGATTTTCATTTGTATAAAAATTTATTTTTCCAATTAAACCTTGGTACGTACGCATGGAATAGCCATTTATTCATTCTCGGTTTGTATGAGCTTAAACTCTCATGGCTATTTCATATGTTTGTAATTTATTTCTTCGTCTTATGTCTACGATTAATTGTCAACCCCACAAACGGTTGCCCCAGATAAAACCTGACTTGTTAGGACTTCCTGTTCCTGATGGTGTTTCCTGTTCATTTTCGGCTCCTAAAAGTAATCATTCAACCGTCAAGCAGGCCAATAAATCACTAAAAATTACTTAATGCCCGTTCGTCAACCCCTTCAACCTACTAAAAGCAGCTCCCAGCCCTTCAACAATATCTCCGGCCAGTATAGCTTCCTGAGAGCTCCCGGCAGCAGCCATATCGCCCGATAGGCCATGTAAAAAAGCCCCAAGCACCGCCGCATCCTTGGGGCAATAGCCTTGCGCCAAAAGCCCGGTCAAAACCCCGGTCAGCACATCGCCGCTCCCGGCAGTGGCCATACCCGGGTTCCCGCTCGAATTGAACACCACCTGCCCACCGGGAAAACTGATGGACGACCATGCCCCCTTCAGCACAATAATAACCTGATAGGTTTCGGAGAAGGCCCGTTGTTTTTGCAGCCGTTCGAACGAGTTGGATGAAGCCCCCGCTAAACGTTCAAACTCTTTAGGGTGAGGAGTAAGGATGGAATTAGCAGGTAACTCACTGAACCACGGCCTGTTTTTTGCCAAAATATTTAACGCATCGGCATCGAGCACCAGCTTTTTGGGCTTGGCTTGCAACAAACGGAGCAGGGCTTTTTCGGTATTATTTTCCATCCCAAGGCCAGGGCCAACACCCACTGCATCAAAACCATCCAATGCCGGAAACTCCGTAAACAGGTACTCCGACGTATCAACAGAACACATTGCTTCGGGAACCGCCCCGTACAAAACCCGATCGAACCGGTGGGGCACATGCACCGTAAGCAGGCCTGCGCCGGAACGTAAACAAGCCCGGGCTGCAAGAACAGCTGCGCCCATTTTACCTTGAGAACCTGCAATAAGCAAAGCGCGGCCGAAATTACCTTTGTGGGCAAAACGACTGCGAACCCGGATAATCCGGACAGCCTCACTGTCAGTTAAAAAATGATAGGGCGTTTCGGTTGCGTCAATTGCAAACTGGCTCAACCCGATGGGCAAAACCACCCACTCGCCTGCAAAACATTCGTTTTCGGCAAACAAAACACTCAACTTCGGAAATTGAAGGCAAAGCGTATAGCGGGCGTGGACAATGGTATCGGGGTTGTTCCCCTGGTTGTCTTCCCCCATTAAACCACTCGGAATGTCGATGGCTACAACCGTTGCTCCCGAATGGTTTATATGGTAAACCAGGGCCGCCGCAAGTCCGGAAAGTGGCCGGTTGAGCCCGGAGCCAAAAAGCCCGTCGACCAAAATAGTATCCCCCTCAATAACCGGAAAGTCCGCTTCCGACTGGATAAAAACAGGCTCTACCTTCTGCTGAGCAGCAAGTTTACCGAGAGCGAGCCTCGTGCTTTCTTTCAGTTTTGACGGATTTGCCAATATAAAGAGGCGGCAACAAAAGCCGAGCTCCAACAGCATCCGGGTAACCGTAACCGCGTCGCCCCCATTGTTCCCGGGCCCGGCAAAGCACACGAGTTTTTGTTCGGGTGCAAATTTTTCGGCCAGCCAACCGGCAATAGCAGTTGAAGCCCGCTCCATTAACCCAAGCTCCGAAACCGGTTCATTTTCGATTGTAAATCGATCGAGGGCGGCAACTTGCGAGGTGGAAAATATTTTCATACCAAGCTATTTTTGAGATTTCAATTTAAGCAAAAATGAATCAGTGCGACTGATTATTATCAAATTTTAAAAGCCAAAAAGTTGACTATATTTGAGCCTTTGTAAAAAATCTGTATCCTAATAATAATTTTAAAAATACACTATGACAAGCAATCATCCAAAAGGATTAATAGCAGCGGCATTGGCAAACATGGGAGAACGCTTCGGCTTTTACACCATGATGGCTATTCTTACTTTATTCCTCATGTCCAAGTTTAACCTAACGGGGACAGAAGCCGGGACATTGTATTCGATTTTTTACGGTTCAATTTATATTCTGGCTTTGGTTGGTGGTTTAATTGCCGACCGGCTTCAAAATTACAAGGGAACCATTATGGCCGGCTTGGTCATTATGACTATCGGCTATACGCTTCTGGGTATTCCTGCCTTAATTACCTCCAAGTACATTGCGCTTGGTGCCCTACTGGTGATTGCTTTCGGGAACGGGTTATTTAAAGGGAACCTTCAGGCGCTGGTTGGACAAATGTATGACAACGATAAATACAGAAGCCGCCGTGATGCCGGTTTTCAGATTTTCTATATGTTCATCAATATCGGGGCAATGGTGGCGCCCTTTTTGGCCCGCTGGGTGCGCAATACCTTTGTTGAAATGAATGGTTTCCGCTACGAAGCCGATCTCCCGGACCTTTGCCACCAGTTTTTGGACGGAAAAATGACTGCCGAGGTGGTTGCGGGCCGCTTTACGGAACTGGCCACATCGGTATCAAACGGAGCAACACCAGCGGATCTGACGGTTTTTGCAAACAATTATCTTCAGGCTTTTAACACAGGTTTCCACTATGCCTTTTTGGTAGCAGTTGGAGCCATGCTTATTTCGCTGGTCATCTTCATTATCAATAAAAAAGTGTTGCCCGACAAAAAGAAAGCCACAGTTGCAGCAGGCAGCTCGGTGTCCAAAGAAGAGATTAAACAAGATGCTCGCGAAATTCAACAGCGCTTGTTGGCTCTTTTTGCTGTGTTTGCCGTTGTTATTTTCTTCTGGTTCTCGTTCCACCAAAACGGGCTGACACTCACCATGTTTGCCAAGGACTATACCCAATTAAGTATTTTTGGTTTTAATTTGGCAGTTGAAGACTTCCAGAGTATCAACCCGATTTTTGTTGTTTTGCTCACTCCCTTAGTGATTTTAATTTTCAGTGCTTTAGCACGTCGCGGCAAAGAGCCGTCGACTCCACGAAAAATTGCGATAGGGATGGGTATTGCTGCATTTGCTTTTGTAATTATGGCTATTGGTTCAATGGGGCTTCCGAAACATGCCGAGGTTGTGGCTCAGGGTGGTTTGGGTTTTGACATGCGTGTTACCCCACTTTTGCTCTTCAGCGTTTACTTTATACTTACTGTTGCCGAATTGTTTATTTCCCCGCTTGGCCTGTCCTTTGTTTCAAAGGTAGCCCCGGCCCACATGCAGGGTTTAATGCAAGGATGCTGGCTGGCCGCCACTGCTATCGGTAATTTCTCGCTTGTACTTGGAGCCATGATGTACGAAAACATTTCCATCTCATTAACATGGACTGTTTTTGTAATCGTTTGTGCCCTTTCGATGATTGCGATGCTGTCCATGGTAAAATGGCTCGAACGGGTTGCGAAATAGCTAATTCATAAATTATCCAAATAAAAAAGGGCTGTCCAAATAAATCGGACAGCCCTTTTTTATGTTAGAACAATTTGATGATTATTCAGCAATGGGTTGCATCAGATCGGCTCCCAGCGAGCCTTTCAGTTCATCAATATACTCCGCCTTTTTAACCGCAGCCAGTTTGGTTTGCGCCAGTTTCAATTTCGACGGCAAATCCAGACGAACCGAGGTTGAAGCGAAGTTCTGACGGCTCATAATGTCTTCCATATAGGCCACGTTTTTCGTCCACAAAGCAATATCGCGACGTTGTTTTTCAACCAGGCGGGCTTTGTACCAGTCGCTGTTGAGTACATTCTCGGGAGCGAACATGGCCCGGATTTCAGGATCGTTGCGATCCTTGCCCTTGTATTTGCCGCCAACCATAATGTGCACGAGGGCTTTCAGCGGCGGGCACAGCTGTTCGTAAGTGCCGTCCTTCATAAACCCTTCGGCCACCCGTTTTTGGGTAATCGACAAGTTATCAATTGAAGCCACAAACATATCCAGATCCTGCAATTCGGGGCGCAGCATATCTTCGCTGAATACCGCATCGGGCTTACTAAAAATACGTGCCATGAAATGTTTCACAAAGTTCGAAGTGATGCGGTAACCCAACAGGCTGGCGTCAACTTTACGGCCTTTGTAGTCGAAGTCTTCTACTTTTTCCAGGTAACCGTTTTCAATCAAATATTTGGGTTCGCGTTCGACAACCGACATGCGGCACCAGATTTCGGGAATCAGCAGGCTCACGTCGTGGTCAACTTTGTATTTCGGGCCAACATATCCGGCAGCGGTACTAAACCCGGCATAGCCTGTGAGTATGTACGACAGGAACGCATTGTTCAGGTCGGCGGCAGGCAGCAGGTTATTGAATGGCCCTTTTGTAAGCGCACCTTCGGAACCGAAACCTGTTGTTGACGGCGACTTACCGGTAATCGAACACATGTAGTCGATAAACAGTTCGGGCAGTTCTTGGTAGTGGATGGGGTTGTACACAGCCAAAGGCGGCACGTTGGCAGCTTCGTCGGCCGGGTTGTTACGGCGGCCCGGAAGTACCGCATTGACCGGCATAAACAAAGGTTTGTTCAGCGGGATTTTGCGGAAGATACGGGTTGTAAGTTCACCAACATATTTGCCCGTCGGGTCAATCAGGTCGGGCCGGGTTTGCAGGTACCGAGGGTTTTTCGAGGGTTTGCCGTCAACCAAACGCGGTTCCGACGAAACCACCAAATACTCGGGGCTATCGTTGTCCAGGAAATTATTGATAAGTTCTTTTACCGGCTGTGTGTATAATTCGAATCCGATAGCATCGTCTTTAATTTCCTGTACTTTTTCGCGGGTCAGCGGTTCGAAGTTTGAAACGAATGTTCCGGGGCTCGACAAGTCTTTTTCTGCCTGCTTATCGTAGCCTTTAATAACAGCATCATCAGGGCGCTGGAACAAACGGGCTTCGCAGTTTTTCACAATTTTCACACTCGGATTGGTGTATTCCGGGTTCAAATCAGCCAAACGCTTAGTGTTCAATACAATTGAAGCAGTAATATCGTCTTCGGCCTGTACTTTGGCCGAAGGGTTGAAGTCTTGGCGCAGCAGAAAAATCCGCCATGCACCGTCCACATCATGCCCAACGCGCAGGTAGTTCGACAGCAACTTGCTGGACTGGAACTTCAGTTCGTTACCCGGAACACCGTTGATTTTATCAACAGAGAAGTATTTCCTCCAGTCGGCTTCCCAATCTTCGGTGTAGTTTCCTTTAATCACGTAAATCAGCACTTTAATGCGTTGCGGCAGGGTTGCCAGCCAAGCGTTATACTCGTCCGTATAATCATCAGACGGGGTAAGCAGTTTGATAACTGAACCCAGTGAACGCCTGGGGCTGAGGATATGCCGCGGTTTGTTTACCGAATAGTTTGCCGGAACTTTGAAGCGTTTCGTAAAATCGTGCGCCATGATTTGTTCAACCATGTCCAAATCTTCATTCAAATCGCCAACAATGTATGAGCCTTGAATCATGGCGTCGGCAATGGATTTCGAAATTTCGGATTTACCACCACCTGATACGGTACATGGTTTGTGGCACAACGTACCTTCGGCATAGGTGCCAACCAGGTGCCATTTTGGCCCTTCAAGGCGCTTCTTCATTTCAACCCGGTAACCATTTGGGTAAATGTAGTATTTATAGGGCAACAATTTGATGGATTGCTTCCCTGTTCCTTGTTTCCAGCTAATGCTTTGCGCTTTCATATCGAAAACAGCATCCTCCGGAACAAAAATCACATTCGGATGATTTTTATCAACGGCATAGCCTTCGGGCATCAGTTCAACCAAATCGGAAAATAAATATATAAACGAAGCAAAATTCAGCCCGTTTGTGGGGATACGCTCGTCGATATAGCATTTCTCGCCCAGGTTGTAGCTGCGGAAAGCAATGGCCCCCCCGGCATGTTCTTCTTCGGCATAACCAAACAGGTTGGCCGAGTAACTGAGCATGGTTTTTACTTCTTTTTTGCAATAACCGTAATAGTTGTCGGCAATAATGGTAATCACCACGCCACGCTCGTCGCGGCAGGTAATTTTAAAGGCACTGCCGTCGTTGTATTTTTCGTCTTCTTTTTTCCAGCACATGCTGTCGCGGCGCTGGCGTTCGGTAGCATTGTCGAAATGCGGCAAGCCCAGTTCTTTTTTGGTTAACTGGGTAAGGTGTGTTGCCAAAATTACCATGCCGGTGTGGCCTGTCCAGAATTCGGGAGCCAAAGCAGCGTCGTTTTCAGGCAAAAAGGGGTCTCCGGCATTACCAAAGATCGATTCAACAAAATCGAGGTTCGACACCAGGCTACCCGGTGCCAGAAAAGCAACTTCCATCGATTTTTCGCGAATCACACCTTCAACACCCGGCACAACAATGGGGCGGAGCAACAGGCTCACAAACAATTCGGCCGGTTGCTCTAGGTTTGCGGTAAAAGGCAATACCATCAATTCTTTGGGCGGGTTTAGCGCGGCCTGCAACAATTTGCAGAAAGTAGCTTTTGGCACTGCTTTTTTATCGTCGGGGATTGGCAACCCACCTTCAACAATGTGAAACACGCCTTTAGTGGTACGGCGGTCTTCCTTCGGGTTATTTAAATTACCCTGTGCTGTACGGTAAGTTTTAATAATGTCGGTTTCGTAATAATCGGCTCCCGGCGGAATTGAAATAATCCGTCCCAACCCGTAACGATCGAGAATAAACGGATTTTCGGGAAATGTAATGGCGTTGTTCCCGGGAACATCGCTCAGGTACGAATCCAGAAAATTTTTAACACGTATGCCAATAGGCGACGCATTATTCGATAACAAACGTGACTTGATCTTATAGTTATTCAATAATGGTTTGGCGATCTCGAGAAGATCGTTCCTGACACCATCGCTACATGTTGGATAACCATCGGCTGCCAGCTTCAAATTGATGTATTGAATCTTCTTTTTTTCTGACACCTCCGGCTCGTTTTCATCATAGCCTAACCCAAAGGTTCTGTTTACAGTCATGGTTTTTGTTTTATTTAAATTGATTTATATCGAGTTTTCATCTTATCCATCCGTTCCCTGTCAAAAAAAGCGTTCATCTTTTCCATCCTGCTTCCCTTTACGATTTGGTACCTGATTGGGATACGCTGAAAACAAAAAAAGTGTTTGAACTCCTCAAAATTAACCAGAAATTCAAGCGGCAAACCGTTTGCAGGCTCCGCAGAAATACTCTTAACACAAAGATTACACCGCTGCCCGAAAACTTAAAAACCGAAAAAATACGTCCATTGTTCAAGTTTTTGCAAACTGCTTTACAGCATCTGTTTTTTTTGCAACCGCGCATTTCATGGCGTAAAACCGCCTCGGCTTATCAATGCCGCAGCTGTTTCTCTGAGCCGAGCAGCTTTAACCCAATAGCATTTTTTAGCATTCAGCGCTAGCTACCGGTTTTCGGTTTCTATTTCCACAATTCGTTACAAAATAAAAATCGGAACCCGTATTTTCTTACTTTCGGGCAACCGTAAACCCGTCAAATTTGTTAAACGATAAATAACAAGCTAATACCCGGCAAACAATGAAAGCACTACTTATTGGAGCTACCGGACTGGTTGGCAACCAACTGGCCCGGCAATTACTGCTTCAACCCGAATTGGAAAGCCTGCACGTTTTTACACGTCGGCCATGCGGCATAGCGCATGAAAAACTGGTGGAACACCTGGTCGACTTTGACCGTTCCGGGCAATGGAGCCATTTGCTTACCGGCGATGTGCTGTTTTCGTGCTTGGGAACCACACTCAAAAGCGCCGGGAGCAAAGCGGCCCAATTTAAAGTTGACTACAGCTACCAGCTCCAATGTGCCGAAGCGGCGGCCCACAACGGGGTAAAAACACTCGTACTGGTTTCGTCGGCTGGGGCCAACCCGGATGCGAAAGCGTTTTATACCCGCATGAAAGGAGAACTGGACGAAGCGGTACTTCGTCTGCCTTTTCGCCAGCACATTATCCTGCGTCCCTCGCTGCTACTGGGAAAACGCGGTGAGGTACGAAACTTCGAAGCTTTTGCACAATACCTGGCGCCGTTTGTAACCCGGTACCTGTTCAAAAAATACCGTCCCATTACTGCCCAAACGGTTGCTCGGGCTATGATAAACGCCTGCCGTATCGAAAACAAAAAGCAAATTTTCAGCCTTGACGAAATTTTTGAATTGGCCGAAACTTCGCCTTCAAGCAAATAACCCCAAAATGGGTTTACCTGGCGTTTTATCGTCATCATTGACAATCATTAACAAAAGAATGCTGCATTTTTTTCGCCAGTATTCAACCAAGTTGCAACTTTGGCGTTCAAATACACAAACATTTAATTTTGACCATGTACACGGGCTTATTACACTTACACGACACCTTGCGGTGGCTGATATTGTTCGCCGCGCTAGTTACACTACTGAAATATTTTATCGGCTGGTTCGGACAAAAAAGCTGGGAAAAATCAGACAATATCCTTGGGGCAGTATTTACCGGTATGCTCGACCTTCAATTAATTACCGGTTTGTTGCTGTACGGCATTTACAGCCCAATTATGAAGGCTGTTTTTCAAGACTTTGGCGCTGCTATGAAAAACGGCGACCTGCGTTTTTATGCCATCGAGCATTTAACGCTGATGCTGATTGCCATTGTTTTGGTACATATTGGCCGGATAAAAACAAAAAGAGCAGTTGGTAGTAAAAACAAGTTCGGAGTTTCGCTTCTGTTTTTCGGGATTGCTTACATTCTGATTCTTGCCGGAATTCCCTGGCAACGGCTAATTGGCTAAAAACTCACTGAAAAATACCAAAGGCTTTATTGTATTGGTGAAGCCTTTGGTATTTTTTTTACAAAGCAAAGTTTTAGCCGCCAATGCGCTTTACGTTATAGCCTTCGGCTTGCAATAGTTGAATCACTTTTGTTGCAAAATCGCCTTGTACCAGGATTTCGCCATCGCGGGTTGAGCCGCCAACACCCAATTTTGTTTTCAACTTACGGCTCAATTCTTTTAAACCATCCTCAGTCCCCACAAAACCGGTAATAATTGTAGCGGCTTTGCCGTTCCGGCCTTTGCGATCCAATTCAACCCGTAAATTCTGTTGTTTGGGCTGACAGGGTTCTGCCGGTTGCTGATCTTCATGTTCAAACTGAAAACCGGGATTGGTTGAATACACCATCCCCAACCGTTCTTTCCAATCGTTCTCCTTCGCCATATCGTTGCGTTTTGAGCCAAAAATAATATAAAAAGTACCGTTCGGCCAGCAAAATTCAAAAACTGTTGAACCTTTCAATCGCCTCGCGGGTTTGAAAAGGGGACTAGCACGAATAAAATGGCCAAACTTATCGAAGTCAATTCCGCACGCGATATTCTGCCCGATTACCGCAACACCCCAATCGGTTTGTTGATGGAATACCATAACCTGAACAAAACTTTCAGGATATATGACCATGCACAATTACTGCTGGGCATGTGTATGGACAATGGCAAAAGCTTGTGGATTCCCGAAAACTTTGCCTTTATCATTCGCACGGGCGGCGCCAACTTGTTTTTTCACGAATTTCAGGTTTCGTATGCCATTGGCGTTGGCGATGTAAAATACATTGCACTTATTGGCCACAACCACTGCGGCATGGAGAAGCTTGACAAACGCAAAGCCGAATTTATTGACGGGATGATACGCAATGCCGGCTGGAAGGCAGAGAACGCAGCTTCGCACTTCGAGAACCTGTCGCCCTTTTTCGAAATCGGCAGTGCCATCGAATTCCTGCTCTCCGAAACCGATCGCCTCCGTAAACGCTACCCGAAAGTGATGGTTGCTCCCTTGTTTTTCGACGAAGACAATGCCCGCTTGCTGCAAATAGTGCCGTAGCCGGGACAACCGGTTCCTTTTTTTGCCGGGTTGGGAGCACCAAAAGGTGCCCAACCATCATAAAAAGGCGCCCGCGAACGATAAAATGGTACCTCCGCGAGGCAAAAAGGTACCTCCGCAAGGCGAAGAGGCGCCAATTTATGACGAAAAGGTGCCTCCGCAAAGCAAAAAGGCGCCCACGAACGACAAAAAGGTACCTCCGCGAGGCAAAAAGGTACCTCCGCGAGGCAAAAAGGCACCTCTATGTGGCAAAAAAATGAGGCTGTCCTGAAAGGTAGGTGTCCACAAATTGCACAAACTACACGAAATAATTCATACTGATATTCATGGTCGTATGAAAATGAAGGTCCTTCTGTTTGGTGTAATTTGCGTAATTTGTGGACTTCTTGGACATCCCCTATCTTCAACTTAAAACTTGAAATCGATACCGGCAAAAAAATGTCGCCCGGCCTGCGGAAAGTAACCGTCCATGGCATAACGAGTTCCTTCCAGATAATACGAGTACACCCAGGCATTGCTTTCGTACTCCTCACCAAACAGGTTATTTACCGCCAGGTGCAGGGTAATTTCTTTAAACAGTTTTCCTTTTATGGTGTAATCGGCATTCAGGTTATTCACAAACCAGGCATCCAGTTTGCGATCGTTGCTGGCACTGTTGTCAATATACTGTTTGCTCACGTAGTTCGATTGCACGCCAAGCAATAAGCCCTTGGCAGCTTTCCAGGTAAGCATACTATTAACGATGGTATTGGGCGAAAAAGCCAAGTCGGTTTTTCCCAGTTGGTTTTCAACAAATCCCTCGTTAGTCCAATCCTCCACGTATTCGGTAAAATTTTCAATTTTGCTTTGGCTGAAAGTTGCTGCCAGCTGCCAGTTCAGGTCGCGCACAATTTTCAGTCCCCCGGTTAGCTCCACACCGGTACGGTAACTATCGTCAACATTTACCATAATGGCGCTGCCTACATCGTTTACCTCCCCGGTTTGGACTAGTTGATCGTTATAGCGCATATAATACAGGTTTGCCCCCAGTGTAAATTCGGCAGCCCGGTAAGTGTACCCGGCTTCAAAATCGTTGAGTGCCTCGGCAACAGGCTGTTTGCCATCAGAGTCGATATCAACAAAATTGCTGCGATTTGGCTCGCGGTGCGAACGGGCGTAGCTCAGGTAAGCTTCGTTTTGCGCGTTGGGCTTGTAATAAACCCCCAGTTTTGGGTTGAAAAAATCGAATTTGTGCAACTGGCTTATATCGCGTAATTCGTCGTCAATACCGGTAATGTTGTAATTGATGTGGCGGTACTGCACGTCGGCAAAAAGGTTCAGGGCGGGGGTCAGCTGGTAGGTGTATTTGGCAAACAGGTTGAAGTCTTTTTTTACTCCTTTCCCCCGGTACCATTCAAAATTTTTCGGATTGACGCCCATATTCTGTGCCCAAATTACCTGCCCGAAATGGTCGCCGTGGTACTCGTTGTAAGCCCCCCCAAATGTCAGCGTGTTCACATCATCGTTGTAGTTCAGCGAATAAGTTGCACCGTAAAAGTCGTTATCCAACCATTTGCGGGCAACCAGATCGGTTTTTTCAATACCGGCAGGTGCCGTCATCTGGTAGTCGTCATATTCCTCGTCGTACTTATAATTCTCGTAATAACCATGCCCACGGGTATAATGCAAAGCGGCATTCATGGTTAGTAAATTGCTGAATTTGTGCGAAAAGAGCAACTGGTAATAATCCTGCTGATAATTATCAACTTCGTTATCGTAGGTATATAAATTGTAGGTGCGGGCATCCGAGGCAATCAAATCGTTGTAACGGATTTGGTTTTCGCGCTCTGACCCAGACCACAACCAATGGTCGAGGTAACGCTGCATCCCTTCCTCATCGTTGTTTAGTTTTACTGAAGGTACTCCGTTCCATGC
>JBKEAN010000136.1:0-8459 GCA_047972415.1 Mangrovibacterium sp. | reverse complement strand
TCAGCTGGGAAAACCATTGCGAATTATAATTTTTCCAATGCTGAAAAGCATAGCTGCGCCCCAATTCGCCGGGACGAACGTTTTTAGCCATCATCGCCGCTTCAATCAAGATGGTTCCCGAGCCGCACATCGGGTCAAGCAACGCTTCGCTGGCTTTCCAGCCAGCCAGTTTCAGCATACCGGCAGCCAGCACCTCGCTTATCGGCGCTTCGTGCCGCCCGGTCCGGTAGCCACGCTTATGCAGCGACTCGCCACTGCTGTCGAGCGACACGGTACACATATTATTGGCAATGTGCAGGTTTACAAGCACCTGTGGGTTACGCGCATCAACCGAGGGGCGGGGTAGCCCCGCCTTGCGGAACCGGTCCACAATGGCATCCTTCAACTTGAGCGATGCAAACATCGAATTATCAAACAAATCGCTAAACACAACACTCTGAACCGCAAAGGTTTTGGTGGTATCAAAATAATCTTCCCACTTAATTTTTAAAGCTTGGTGGTACAAATCGTCAACCCGCAACACTTTAAACTCTTTTATGGTGAGCAGCACTTTCAATGCTGTTCGCAAACTGTAATTTGCTAGGTAAACGGTTTCCAGGTTTCCTGTAAAATAAACAGCCCGGCGTGCAGGCTGCACATCGTTGGCCTGTAAAGCCATCAGTTCTTCGGCCAAGACGCTTTCGAGCCCGGCATAAGTGGTAGCTACCAACTGGTAAGTTTCTGTCATTCGTGTAATTGGTTAAATTCCGGCGCCATCTTTATACGATGTTTCGCGGGCTTTAAATTGAAGTACTTTCGAGAATGGGGGCACATTGTTGGTCACCCAAACGTTACCGCCAATCACCGAGTCGTGCCCAATGGTAATGCGGCCCAAAATGGTAGCCTGAGCGTAAATTATAACGTTATCTTCGACTATCGGGTGGCGCGGAACGCCTTTTATCGGGTTACCATTTTCGTCGAGCGGGAAACTTTTTGCTCCCAAGGTCACCCCTTGGTATAATTTTACATTGCTACCGATAATACAGGTTGAACCAATTACCACACCGGTTCCGTGGTCGATGGTAAACGATTCGCCAATCCGGGCTTCAGGATTAATATCGATACCAGTTTCGGAATGCGCCATTTCTCCAATAATGCGCGGAATAAGCGGCACTCCCAGCTGAAACAAACGGTGTGCAATGCGGTAGTTTGAAATAGCCCTGATTGCCGGGTAGCAATAAATAACTTCGCTGCGGCTGGTTGCTGCCGGGTCGCCTATAAAAGCCGCTTCGACATCGGTAACCAGTACCCTGCGGATTTCGGGTAGTGAGGCTATAAATTCGCCGGTAAGTTGCTGGGCAAAACGTTCGCGTTCGTCAAAGTCCATGCTGGTGCGGTTATCGCAGTTAAAACACAAACCTGCCAGAATTTGCTTTGACAAACGGCCATTCAGCTCTTCGAGGTACACGCCCATGTAGTGTTGCAGCATGTCCTTTTGCAAGCTGGTATTGCCGAAATAACCCGGGAACAATATTTCGCGGATTGAATTGACGATAGAACCCAATTTTTCATTCGAAGGAACGGGTTCTCCGGCATGATGCTCGTGGCAAACGATACCGGTGCAGGGGTCGGCCAGTTGCCCGACTGTCCGGTTGATTATTTGGCGGATGGAGTTGTCAGATTGCATTTTTATCATCGTTAAACAAGGTTGTACTTAAATATCGCTCGCCGGTGTCGCAAATAACGACCACCAAATGCTTACCACTGTTTTCGGGGCGGCGGGCCAGTTGAAGGGCCGCATGTACATTGGCTCCCGACGAAATGCCGCACAAAATACCTTCTTCCCTGGCTAAACGGCGGGCCATGGCAAAAGCCGTTTCATCGTCAACACAGATTATCTCGTCAAACGATTCGGTATTTAATATCTTCGGAATAAACCCGGCACCAATTCCTTGTATTTTGTGGGTACCAGCCGGCTTTCCAGACAAAACAGCCGAGCCCAAAGGTTCAACAACAACGGTATAAACACTTGGTTTTAATGCTTTCAATGTTTCCGAAACTCCCGTAATTGTACCACCGGTACCGGCTCCGGCTACAAACAAATCAACCTGCCCATCGGTATCATTCCAGATTTCCTGTGCGGTTGTAAGGCGGTGCATTTCTACATTGGCCGGATTCTCGAACTGCATGGGAATAAACGAATTACTAATTTCTACCGCCAGTTCTTCTGCTCTGGAAATGGCTTCTTTCATTCCGCCTTTAGCCGAAGTGAGTACCAACTCGGCGCCGTAGGCATTCAGCAGCATCCGCCGCTCAACCGATACACTTTCGGGCATCACAATTTTTAACTGATAGCCGCAAACAGCACAAACCATTGCTAAACCTATTCCGGTATTACCACTAGTGGGTTCAATAATAACCGTACCGGCATTAATTTTTCCGCAACGTTCGGCATCACGAATCATGGCCAGCGCCAGCCTGTCTTTCACCGAACCGCCTGGATTTTTCGATTCGAGCTTGGCGTAAACCGTAGCACAACAGCCTTCGGTAACCCGGTTTAATTGAACCAAAGGGGTGCTTCCAATCAATTGTAAAACGTCTGATGCAATTTTCATTTTATTCTAACTTGAAGTTTGCTAAAAATACGGATCGTTTGCCCGGCTTGTTCACTGACAAAAATCAGTTATTTTATACGGATTAGCAAATTATCGGGAATCTATCGGTTAAAATTAAAGTGCTCAATGGCCTTTATGGCCTGATGCAAACGCTCCTCCCCCTCGCCTCCAATTTCGACAAAAGGAAAACCACGCCGCAACAATTCATTCTTATAAATCAGAAACAGTTGTTCGCGTTGTTCGCCACCGTTTTCGCGTAGTGGATCGGGTTCCCACGGAATATCGGGGCGGCAAAGCAGGTACAAATCCATTGGATGGTTTTCGATGGCCGGTTCGAGCCAGTCCGGCTCGCGTTTGTACACCCAATCGAACCAAACCTTGGTCACTATCAGCCAGGTATCGAAAAAGAAACAGGCTGGTTCTGCCTCAAGGCTATCGTGGTATTGGGCAATTTGTCCACGCGCAATTGCTTCCACATCAGCATATTGGTAATGTGACGATTTATTACTCAGGTAAACCCGGGCAAACTCTGGATAAGCCACTCCTCCGAAATGGACAGCCAACTGTTGCGAAAGCGTGCTTTTGGCACTCGATTCGGGGCCAGTGAGTACAATGCGTTTTTTAAAACTCATAAAGTTGCTGCTTCAAGCTTCAGGTTCTTTAGTTTGTTACGCCACTCCTGGTAGCCCGCAACGGCCAAAACAGTATAAACCACAAACAGTGCCGAAGTGGGCCACAAACCTTTCCATCCGTACAAAACTGCCGAAAACGCATCCACAAAAACCCAAATCAGCCAATGCTCCATGTATTTGCGGGCCAGCATCCAGGTAGCCACCAAACTTAAAGCGGTTGTAAACGCATCGGCAGCGGCCACAGGCGAATCGGTGTAATTTTTCAATATAAAATGAATGAACCCAAAAAAAACAGCACTTGCCAACACCAGCCAAACCCACAAATGGCGCGGCGTTTGACTAATTTCGAGCGGGCGATCTGCTTTCGGGTTTCCTTTTGCCCAAAAATACCAACCATAAATACTTACAAGCACATAGTAAAGCTGCAAGCCCATGTCGGCATAAAACTTGGCAACCAAAAACACATAAACGTACAAAGCCGATGTGAGTAGTCCCACCGGCCAGGTATATATACTTTGCTTAATTGACAGGAAAATATAAATCAGGCCTAAAACGGCCCCCAACACTTCCACCCAATTCGTGAGCAACCATTCCCAAATTGAATCAATCATCTATTTATTTTCAACTAAATACTTATCGTACACCGATGCAGATTTCAACACCTCCATCGATTTTTTTATCACATCGTCATCTTGATTAACCACTTGGTAGTAAAAACCAGGGCCAAACAAATCACGAGCAATCATGGCTTTCGATTGGCGTTTCATCAGCGGTAAAGCGAAGGCTTCGCTTTTGGGCGTTTTTTCAATTTTTTCACGGTCGGCTTCGGCAACCATTGCCTGCACTAACTCGTCGGGCGTTTCAAAATTTTTATTGAATGCCACAAAGTCGGGATAATTCTTATGAAGCTTATCCCGGTTATTATCCATGTACGATAGCAGGTTCGAGTTCAGTATATTTTTGCGAACGAGCTGGTTGTAAAACACATAATTGGCCGAAGTATCGATCGGCACAAACACATCGGGCATAATGCCGCCTCCGGCATACACCGTACGTTTGTTTTTCAGGGTAGTAAACTGCTGCGATTTATCGAGATGAATGCTATCGGCCGAGAACAACTCGCCATGTTCGTACCGGTTCAGGTAGTCCTGACGGTAAGCGTCAACCCCATCGTCGTATGGTTTTTGGATGCACCGCCCACTGGGTGTGAAATAATGGGCTGTTGTTAACCGTACCATCGATCCATCGGTAAGGGGGAATGGCTGTTGCACCAGCCCTTTTCCGAACGAGCGCCGGCCGATAACAATGCCTCGGTCCCAGTCCTGAACAGCACCCGAAACAATTTCGGACGCCGAGGCCGAACCTTCGTCTGTAAGTACCAGCAACCGTCCCTGCTCGAACTCGCCTAAAGCCGTAGCGGTATAGTTTTTACGGGACTCGCCCTTGCCTTCAGTATAAACAATAAGCTTATCGGAGCTCAGGAAATGATCGGCCATATCAATGGCTGCTTTCAGAAAACCGCCGCCATTACCACGCAAGTCGAGCACCAGGTTTTTCATGTTCCCTTGCTTCTTCAGATCTTTTATCGCGGTCAAAAATTCGTCGGAGGTAGTAGCCGAGAAGCGGTTGATTTTGATATAGCCGGTTTCTGGTGTCAGCATATACGAGGCATCGAGGCTGTAAATTGGAATTTTATCGCGAATAATGGTGAAATCGAGCAGTTCTGCATTCTTTTTCCGTTGTATTTTTAAATCGACGCGGGTGCCTTTGTCGCCCCGAAGTTTCTCCATTACTTCGCTGTTTTTTAAGCCAACACCGGCAACATTCTGTCCGTCGATATACAAAATCCGGTCGCCTGGTACCAGGCCCACCTTTTCGCTGGGCCCCCCCGGTATGGTTGAAACAACCAGCAACGTATCGCGCAACAAGTTAAACGAAATGCCAATACCCTCGAAACTTCCGACAAGCGGCTCGTTCATTTTTTCAACCTCTTCTTTCGAAATATAAACCGAATGCGGATCGAGCTTTCCGAGCAGATCAACAATCGCATTTTCAGTTAGTTTATCTACATTGGTCGTATCCACATAATAGGTCTCGACCAGGCGCAACAAACGCCCGAATTTAACCATATTCGCTTGTACATCCTGTGCCTGAACCGACATTGTACTGAGCAAAAAACCGCCCATTACAACTAGCAGGTATGTTAATTTCTTCATATTAATTCCTCCTCTGTTGGCCAGTACCGACCAGTTAATTAAAAAAACAGAACCCTGCTTATACATTAAAAGCGCACAAAAGCGGCGCCGAACTGGGCTCCTATTTCGGGAAGCTAAAGATAGAACAATATCCCTTTGGCACAAAACATCTGATTCCTAAGAAAAGTTAACAGCAAACCCGAAAAACCGCAAACAGTTTGTACAAACCGATTCGCAATACCGCAAGTTTCGTTACTTCCGATTCGCCTTTCCGAATCAAAAATTATTCAAAACGAATTCGGGTTCTTTTGTACCGAAACACTATTTTTGGCGACAGGTTTGCCAGATGTAAGCCCATGAACAGACAAACAACATGAACAGAACACTGAAAGACTATTTGCTGATTACCCTGCGTGGCATTGCCATGGGCGCAGCCGATGTAATACCAGGCGTATCGGGCGGAACAATTGCTTTTATTACAGGTATTTATCAGGAATTGCTGAATTCGATAAAGTCGGTTAACCTGAAAAGTTTGAAATTGCTTTTCTCCGGTAAAATCGCCGAATTCTGGACGGCTATCAACGGAACTTTCCTGATTAGTTTATTGGCCGGTATTGGCATCAGCATCTTGTCGCTGGCCAAATTGCTGAAATATTTACTCGATCACCACCCGATTCTGATTTGGTCATTCTTTTTCGGGCTGATTGTGGCATCAGCCGTTTACGTGGCCAAAGACATTAAAGGCTGGACCCCGGGAACCGTAGTTTCGCTGATTGTTGGTGCCGTAATTGCATGGATGATTACCGTTATTACCCCGGCCGAACCAAATACCACGTATCCCTTTATTTTTCTATCGGGGGCCATTGCCATTTGTGCCATGATCCTGCCCGGCATTTCCGGAAGTTTTATCCTGGTGCTAATGGGTATGTACCAATACATTCTTGGCGCGGTTTCCAACTTCAACATCCCGGTAATTATCGTGTTTCTGTGCGGTGCAGGCATCGGTATCGTGGCCTTCTCGAATGTATTATCGTGGTTGCTCAAAAAGTACTACAACCAAACTATTGCTTTGCTGGCCGGTTTTATGGTTGGCTCGCTCAACAAAGTCTGGCCTTGGAAACAGGTGCTGGATACCTTTACCAACAGCCACGGCGAAACTGTCCCCTTGGTGGAAAAAAACGTTTTGCCCGGCAATTATTTTGCACTGACCGGCCATGATGCGCAACTCGGATGGGCCATTGCACTGGCTATTTTCGGATTTGTACTTATTTTTGCGATTGAAGGCGTTGCCAAAAGGTTGCAAAAAGTAGAAAAAGCTAAATTCTAGAGCCTAGATTCTAAAATCTCAAGACTCAGAATAAAAACACATAAATGTAATTCACACATGAAAACCTACGGATTAATTGGTTACCGGCTAGGCTATTCTTTTTCGAAGGGATTTTTCACCGAAAAATTTGAAAAAGAAAATTTAAACGAACACGAATACGTGAACTTTGAACTGGATACCATTAACGAGTTTCCAGGCATTTTTAAAACCAACGACCATATTGCCGGACTGAATTGTACCATTCCGTACAAACAGCAGATTATGCCATTTTTGGACGAAATTGACCCGGAAGCCGCCGAAGTTGGCGCCATCAACACGGTAAAAATTATCCGTTCGCCCGGGGGAATTAAGCTGAAAGGTTTCAACACCGACATTTACGGTTTCGAAAACTCGCTGAAACCGATGCTGAACCAGAAACACAAAAAAGCCCTGATTCTGGGGACAGGTGGCGCATCAAAAGCAATTAAACACATTCTGACCAAACTGGGTTTAAGTTTTGTATCGGCCTCGATTGAAGAACAATTGCAGAAAAACGAAATACGCTACGAACAAATTGACGAAGCATTGATGAATGAATGTTTGGTTATCATTAACGCCACCCCGCTGGGCACCTTCCCGAAAGTGGATAACTGCCCGGATATTCCATACGAGTTCATTGGCACCAGCCACGTTTTGTTCGACCTGGTTTACAACCCCGACGAAACCCTGTTTATGAAAAAAGGAAAAGCACAGGGGGCTGCCGTGAAAAACGGACTGGAAATGCTACACCTGCAAGCCCTGAAAGCTTGGGAAATATGGAACGCGTAAGTTAAAAACACGTCCCGGTTAGAACTACAAAAGCCAGGCATATCTCAACTTGTCCGGCTTTACTTTTGGTGTTGTTTGTCCACATTATGAAGGAAAAAGCAGAATATCAATTTCTTCAGATTCTTCTTTTTGTTTCAATTGAAACCGACCAGCCCTCACCAACTTCATTTTACGTTTAGCAAGCAAAGGCATCAACTTAGCCACGGTTTGTTCTGCCTCGTTTTTTTCGATATCGGTATTGAAATAAATTTTCAGGTTCGATGGCTTTTCGTCGTCAAACTGAAGCAAATAGGCCGTATGTTCAACAAAAATCAAATCGTCGTAAGCATAAGTGATGTCTGTTCCGGCTTTTTCCAGAATCATTTTCACATCGGACAGGGGTCGGAATGGTATCGTCATGCTTTTGTATTGAGTATTGAATATTTGAAACTCATTTACAGTTTGCTGATGAGCAGCTACTACAACTCAGGCCGCACGAAGCCGGGTCTTCCACCGTCAATATATTGTGTTCGTGCAACAACCCGTCGTGGTAAAGTTTAATGTTTACATCGCCCAACTTACCGTTGGGCTGGTAAATCTTTATTCCATTGTCTTTTAATATTTTGAAAGCCATCGGGCGTACATTGGGCGTAATAATGGCTTTAACAATATCGTCCTCGCCGCCTTTTCGCAAATCCAATCCAAAGCGGAGCATTAAATCGGATTTACTGAAAACTTCGTTTGTACCGTTTTGCAAGTTGTGTACGCAATAAAAATTGGCTTTGTAAAAATCGTCGGCCAAAATATTTGCCAAGGCTGGATTTTTTCCGATAATGGGGATACAAATCTTCATCCTCTTAAATTTGAGTTTAACACAAGCCGCCCGAAATCAGCCGGATGCGAACCTGCGAACAAAAGATGTTCC
>JBKEAN010000135.1:0-4346 GCA_047972415.1 Mangrovibacterium sp. | reverse complement strand
CTTTTGTTGACCTCTTACCCCGCTTTTACGACGTTGCCGAAGGCGCCATTGAAATTGACGGGACCGACATTCGCGACCTGAAAATACACGACCTGCGCGAACTGATGGGAAATGTAAACCAGGAAGCCATCCTGTTTAACGATACCATTTTTGCCAACATCGCTTTTGGGGTCGAAAACGCCACCATCGAAAAGGTAGTGGCAGCAGCCAAAGTAGCCAATGCCCACGATTTTATCATGGAAACCGAAAATGGCTACAACACCCCCATTGGCGACCGGGGCAGCAAACTCTCGGGCGGGCAGCGCCAACGCCTCAGCATTGCCCGGGCCATACTGAAAAACCCGTCCATCCTCATTCTCGACGAAGCCACCTCGGCTTTGGATACCGAATCGGAGCGCCTGGTTCAGGAAGCACTCGAAAACCTGATGAAAAACCGCACTTCGCTGGTCATTGCACACCGCTTATCCACCATTAAAAATGCCGACCTCATTTGCGTCATGCACGAAGGCCGCATTGCCGAAACCGGCACCCACGACGAGCTGTTGGCGCTTCAGGGCCAATACTACCGCCTGCACCGTATGCAAAGTTTTTAGGCCCTGGCAACACGGCCACGCAAATGCCGGCACCCGGTAAACTTAGTTTTTGGTGCCGGCAGGGCTAGCTTGTACACTACCCGCCGGCAAAATACGCCGCCACAAACACGCTGGGTTTGGCTTGAAGGGCATTTGCCCGCGCAGCCCGCAGCGGCGCGCTAAACCCAAAATTTACCAAACGGGCTAAGCGGCTAAAAACGAATCTCCTAAAAAAACAGAAAAGCAGAAAAACGCCCCCTCCGAAAACCGGGGCGATTGGTTGCCGGCAATTACGGCAAGCCAGAAACTGCGGCGATTGGTTGCCGGTAACTACGGCAAGCCAGAAACTGCGGCGATTAGTTGCCGGTAACTACGGCAAGCCAGAAACCGGGGCGATTGGTTGCCGGCAATTACGGCAAGCCAGAAACTACGGCAACTGCCATTCATTTTTTATTTTGAAGCTGAAAACCGGGGCGACAGGCCTTCGTCCCAGACGGGATGCTTTTCAGCCTAAATGAGTTGGTGTAAGTGGTGTAATTGGCGGGTCCCGAGCTTCGGGGGGCAGTGCCCTGGGTTTTGTCTGAAAGCAAATTGCGCGTTGCGGCGTTTCGGGTGCTTTTTTGCTATTTCGTTTCCGTTAACTTTTCTATCTTCAACGGTCTAAACCAACCGCTCGTTCGTATGGCATCAATTTACCGCGCAGCTTTCGTGCTTTTCCTATTTTTGGCGTGCTGGGGCGCCGTGCAGGCGCAAATTCAATATAAAACCGAAACCAATATTTTGTACCGCGAGGGTACCGCGCTGGATGCTTACATGCAGGAGCGTTGCCGCTTAGATGTGTATTACCCCGAAAACAAGCCTGGGTTTACAACCCTTGTGTGGTTTCATGGCGGCGGTATTACCGGTGGCGAAAAATTTATTCCCGACGAGTGGACGAACAAGGGCTTTGCGGTGGTGGCCGTTAATTACCGCCTCAACCCTAAGGTAAACTGCCCGGCTTATATTGAAGATGCTGCGGCGGCCGTGGCTTGGGCTTTTCGCCACATAGGCAGTTATGGCGGCTCGCCGGCGAAGATTGTTGTTGCGGGGCATTCGGCCGGCGGCTACCTGGCCAGCATGGTTGGGCTGGATAAGCGCTACCTGCAAGCCTTTGGCGTTGATGCCGACAGTATTGCCGCCCTCATTCCTTTCAGCGGGCATTGTATCACTCATTTTATTGTGCGCCACGAACGGGGGATAGCGGGAACGCAACCCATTATCGACGAATTTGCACCGCTGTACTTTGTACGGCCCGATGCGCCGCCTTTGTACCTGGTTACGGGCGACCGGGAGTTGGAAATGCTGGGCCGTTACGAAGAAAATGCGTATATGTGGCGTATGATGAAAGTGGCCGGGCATACGAAAACTTATTTGTACGAATTGGATGGTTTTGACCACGGTGGCATGGCATGGCCTGCTTTTGGTTTGACGCTTCGGATTTTGAAAGAGCTTAGTTTGTAAAACCTGCAAAAACGAAACAAAAAAAGCAGCTTTTCCCAACGGGAAGCTGCTTTTTTGCACCAGAGAAGGTTTCATCCAGTTAGCTTACTCGCGCATCTCTGGATTTTTTGTCGTCAACCTGCCAATCAACAATGAAGCCACATGCCCCGCCAATGCAACGTATCCCTCTTTTTTCGTTCATTGGTTGGCTGGTGGTTTGATCGACAGTCTGGAAATACCGAACATGGGTAAGTTGATCTATCCAGCTTTTTTGTCTTGTTTTCGGCTGCATCTGTGTTTTCATAACTAGCTGTTTTCGTTTGTCTATAACATTCTAAAAGTTCATTCCAATCAAGCTTTTGGCTCAGTGCTCAAAAAATAGTTCGTAATCACAAGTCAATCCAGAATAATACCGGGTGACAATTATGTGTACTGAAAAGCGCTCCTATAGGTTACAAAATAGGGGCATAAACTTTTGTTAATAATAGTAAATGAACAATAAAACAGCTTCGGAGGCAATAATTACCAGCCGCTTGCCAGAATATCGGCAATGTGGATGGGTTTAATCGGGAGTTTATTTTTCAGGATATACGCCTCAATATTCATCAGGCACGACGATTCGGTGGAGATAATGTATTCGGCCCCGGTTGCCAGTGCTTTTTCGAGCTTTTGCTGGGTCATGGCTGTGGAAATAGAGTGAAATTTGGCAGAAAAGGTTCCTCCAAAGCCGCAACAGGTTTCGGTATCTTCCATTTCAACCAGTTCCAACCCTTTCACGTTCGAGAGCAATAAACGCGGCTCTTGTTTTATACCGTATTCGCGCAGGGCCGTGCAGGCATCGTGGTAACAAACTTTGTGCGGAAAACTGGCACCAAAGTCGGTGTATTGAAGCTTGTTGACCAAGAAGTCGCTAAATTCGAACAAACGTGTTTTCAGCTTATTTTGCGCTTCAAACTGACGGTCATCAGCCGGAAATAAATGGCCGTAGTAGTTTTTAATGAATCCCGTGCACGATGCCGACGGGCTTACAATGATGCGTTCGCCTTCAAAATCGCCGATGAATTTTTTTGCCAGCGTTTTGGTTTCGTCCCAATAACCGCTGTTGTACGAGGGCTGCCCACAGCAGGTTTGCTCTGGGTTGTATTCGGCTTTTACGCCAGCTTTTTCAAGCACTTTAATTACATTGAATGCTGTTTGCGGATAAAACTGATCGATAAAGCAAGGGACGAACAAATCAACTGTCATGGCGAAAAATTTCTGCGAAGATAAGTGCTGCAAGTGAAAAAAGAGATTCGGAGCACTCACTTTTCGCAAAATAAAGCCGATTTGGAATAGGCGCCGTTTGTTGATTTGGTTTGATGGCGCGAGTGATAAAGTGCCAAAAAAAGAATGGCTGCCAACCTGATGTTGAACAGCCATCCGTATTAACCTAATCTTCCCCTTAAACTAACTAAACAGCTTTTTTCCGGTTGATTCCCGGTTTTATTTCGTATTATATCGGAGTTATTCAACCTTAATAATTTCGGAAATTTCGGAAACCCCGTTCTCACTGAAGGCTTCCACCGCGAAATAGTAGCTCTGACCAACGGTCAGGTTCTTCATTGTCAGTTCGTTTTGGTCGTAAACCATCCACGAACTGTATAATTTATCGGGCGCAATGCCCCAAAGCAGGTTGTATCCCTGCGCACCGGGAACCGGACTCCAGAACACGGAAATATCACGCTGGTCGCGATGGCGGTTTAAAACCAGCTTTTTCACCTTTGCCGGGGATTTCCCGCTTCCCTGCCCAAAAACGCGGATGTCGGAAATAGCCAAATTCGGCGTGGGTACGCTGATATTCTCGTAGCGGACATAGCGAACCATTTGTGGAGAGGCCACTTCAAGGTAATCATTCGGTGTATCTTTAAAGCTGGCACTTCGGTTAACAAGCGGAATCCAGTTGGTACCATCGGCCGAACCGATTACGCGGTAACGATGTCTCAATCCCGGTATTTTGCCGTATAGAGTTGATTTGTAGTCGAAGTAATTCACCTGGATGGCGCAAACTTTTTGTACGGTTTGCAAGTCAATTTCAACCCACTGTTTAGCATTGTTTGCATCGGCCAGCCAAAACGATTTTACATTCTCATCGGTGAGGTTTTTTGCGCTGTGTTCGCCAACGGCAGACGATGCTTTCGACGGCTTGTTGTACGAGAGCAGCATCCAGCCGCGGAATGCGCCTTTTTTGCCCGGTATGGCCGGCGCATAGCGTGGGTAGTCGCCAAAGCGAGTGTCGCTGTGCATTAGTCCATCTTT
>JBKEAN010000134.1:0-6559 GCA_047972415.1 Mangrovibacterium sp. | reverse complement strand
GGTTGATTTGCTGGCTTTGTACAAACTAAACAAACTGCACCTGCATTTAACCGACGACCAGGGCTGGCGCATTGAAATAAAGCAATATCCGGGCTTAACAGAGAAGGGAGCATGGCGGCAATTTAACGCGCAGGACTCGCTTTGCATTGAACGGGCCAAAGAGGACAGCATTTTTGCCCTCGACCCCCGCTTTATTCAGCTGCGCGACGGTGTTCCGTACTACGGTGGCTACTACACGCAGGACGAGTTGCGCGGTTTGGTAGCTTATGCGCAGCAACGCCATGTAGAGATTATCCCCGAAATTGATATGCCCGGCCACATGATGGCGGCGATCGACCTGTACCCGAACCTTACCACCACCGGAAAATCCGCATGGGGAAAACTGTTCTCAACGCCGCTAAACCCGGTGAACGAGGATACCTACACCTTTATCGAAAATGTGTTGACCGAAGTGATGGACATCTTCCCGTCGAAATACATTCACATTGGGGCCGACGAGGTGGACAAAGCCAGTTGGAAGGAGTCGGACGAATGCCGACAGTTTATGAAAAAACAGAACCTGACCGACTTTAACCAGCTTCAAAGCTACTTTGTACACCGTGTAAGCGACTTTTTGCAGGACAAAGGCAAAGAAGTAATTGTGTGGGACGACGCGCTGGAAGGCGGAATAGACCCCAGGTTGCATGTAATGTACTGGAGGGCCTGGGTAGCTAATGTTCCGACCCATGTGGTGGAAAACGG
This sequence comes from Mangrovibacterium sp., assembly GCA_047972415.1. GTDB lineage: Bacteria > Bacteroidota > Bacteroidia > Bacteroidales > Prolixibacteraceae > Mangrovibacterium. The sequence continues at coordinate 5,818 of JBKEAN010000134.1, read as the reverse complement.
CAACAAGCTGATTCTGGGTCCCGGTAACCCCTTGTATTTTTCGAACCCCAACGGCCACTTGTTTGATGTGTATCAGGCAAATTTTGAAGGTCGAAAGTTTCCAACCGATAAACGGAAACAGCTCATGGGGCTTCATGCGTGCCTGTGGACCGAAAAAGTACCCTCCGAACAGGTGGCTGATGCACTGATTTACCCGCGCTTACTGGCTTTGTCCGAACGGGCGTGGACTTTACCCGCAGCGCAGGACTGGGATTCGTTTAAAGGACGGCTGCAAGGCCAGCTGGAGCGGCTTAGTGCCTTGGGCGTAAACTACCGCTACGAACCAACGGGCGAGCTAATCCCTTTCCTGGAGCTTGATACCCTGGCGCAGCGCATTGGGGTGAGCTTCCAGAGCGAAATCAATCAACCCACCATTTATTATACGACCGACGGCAGCCTGCCCACAACAGCTTCGACCCTTTATACCGGGCAGTTTTATGTTACCGGTAGCGCCGAGGTGTGTGCAGCCGCATTTAATGGCGATAAATGCCTGGAACCAGTGCTTCACCGCCAGGTGGACTACCACAAAGCCATTGGTAAGCGGGTAATTTACGAAAAGCCTTGGAACCTGTCGTACCCGGCGGGCGATGCGGGCGCTTTAACCGATGGTTTGCGTGGTGGGGCCAGTCATGCCGACGGCATGTGGCAAGGTTTTACCACCAATTTGGAGGTAACGGTTGATTTGGGCAAGCCCGAAAGCTTGCATTCGTTCTCGGCAGAGTTTCTGCAGGCAGCACCATCAGGTATATTTTTGCCCGGCTCGGTGCACGTGTCTGTTTCGCTCGATGGGGTGAACTTTAAACCAGCCCTTAGCATTGAAAATACCATTTCGGCCGACCAAGACGAGAAGGTGTTTCATGTTTTCGAGGGAACATTTAACGGCGACGAAGCCCGTTACCTGAAAGTGGTTGCAACCAATGTAAAACGCGGGTTTATATTTACTGATGAATTGGTCATCAACTAAACATGAATCAGGATTGACCGGATTTACAGGACGAGCCGGATACCAGAAGAAAGGACAATCAGTCTATTGCGATAAATAGAGCATAAAAAAACAAGACAGGCCGAATGAAAATTTGGCCTGTTTTATATTCAACCTAAAACGAAGCCGACCATGCAAAGCAAAACAGACGATGATTTGACCTGCCAGCTTACCGGTGCAGCCATGAAGCTTTGTAATACGCCGGGCAGGGGCTTTTAGGAAGTCATTTACCAACGGTGTTTGGCCATTGAGCTTGAAAAACATGGAATTGAATTCGTGCGCGAGCCTTCGATACTCATTTATTACGAAAACGTTCATGTGGGGATGCGCCGCGCCGGCATTATTGTTGCCAGTGAGCTGGTGCTTCAACTGAAAGCTGTTATCTGCATGGAACACACTCATCTTGTTTAAGCCTTGAGCTAAAACGGCCCTTCTAAAAGCACTGACCAGAATTTACAGGATGGGCAGGATAATAGGCAGAAAGGGTTAGACAGGTGGTTTCCGTCATACGGTTTAAACACAATCAAGCTAAAATGAACCTGAAAATGTGATGAAAACTGGAATCCTGTTTATCCGCGAAATCATGTAATATCCGGGTGTGTATTGAGAGAATATTAAATCAAAGCATCCTGTAATCCTTTCATCCTGTAAATCCTGATTTGTCTTTATTTTTGCTTCAAACTAAAAAAGGTGGAAAATAACAAGCTAAAGGGGCACGCGGCCATGATTACGGCCAACATTGCCTGGGGATTGATGGCGCCGCTGGCAAAAATAGCTCTGGGGCACCCGGCCATTACCCCTTGGATGCTGGTTTCGTTCCGGGTAATTGGTGCTGCGCTGGCTTTTTGGTTGTTCTCGTTATTTACCAAACGCGAAAAAGTACCGCTCAACGACCTTGCCCTTATGGCGGCTGCGGCTCTGTTGGGTATTATCCTGAACCAGGGCGTGTTTATCCTGGGTGTTTCGCTTACTTCGCCCATCAATGCCTCTATTGTTACCACCACGCTACCCATTGTTACCATGCTGATAGCCGCTGCTTACCTAAAGGAACCCATTACCTGGACCAAATTCGGCGGCATTATGGTTGGGGCATCGGGTGCCCTGCTGCTGATACTGAGCAGCGCTGCCGCGGGAGGGCTTGTTGACAAACGCACGAGCCTGTACGGTATTGGTTTGTGTTTGCTGTCGCAAGTAAGCTATGCCACTTATTTTGTGTTGTTTAAAAACATGATTAGCCGCTACAGCGCCTTTACCCTAATGAAGTGGATGTTCCTGTTTGCCGCCTTGTTTTACCTTCCGTTCAACTTTCACCAGCTGGTGACCACCGATTACAGCGCCGTGCCCAAAAGTATTCTGGGCGATATTGCCTTTGTGGTTTTCGGGGGCACCTTTCTCTCGTACCTTATGATACCAATTGGGCAAAAGAACCTGCGGCCAACTGTTGCTACCATGTACAACAACCTGCAACCCGTAATTGCCTCGTTTGCGGCCGTGTATTGGCACCTCGACAGCTTTGGCTGGACTAAATTACTGGCTATTGTGCTGGTATTTACCGGTGTGTACATTGTTACCCGAAGCCGTGCCCGCAACGCGAACAGCTAATTTATTTCCCTTTTGTGCAGTTGGCAAACCCTTAGGGGGCAAATGCTTACCCGGGGCATAGGTTGACGTGCTCAACGGGCTGGCCAAACTACCTTCCGGCTTTTTCAGGCTATAAATAGCTTCTCCGGGCAAAATTAGAGAACAACATAAAGCAACTATACAACATAAAACTGTAATTTAGGAGATGTTCAACATCGTGGTAATCACTATTGCTGGCATTTGGGACAAACAAAAGCAACTAAAAAATAAATCACAGAACCTTTTAATTATTCATGATGAAAAGACTAACAAAAATTGGAATAACCGTGTTTGTTATGACCCTCTTTTGTAGCGGTGCATTTGCCCAGGTGAGTGTTTCGGCCTACAGTTCCTCGTGGGTAAAAGTGGGCGTGGCCTACAATTTCTCGGAAAAGCTGTGGGGCGAAGCACGGCTTTGCGGTAACCAGGACATCGACGATTTTGCATCGGAACTGGTGCTTTGTTACAACTTCGTTAAAAAAGAACAACATGCTATTTACCTGGGTGCGGGCGCTCTTATTGCCGACGGCAGCGGGATTGTTATCCCGGTGGGGGTTCAGTTTACACCATTTGAGAAATTCGATAAGTTTTCGCTTCATATTGAGGCCGAACCGGTTATTGATTTGGGAAACAACGGTAATTCGGCCATTCAGGCAGCATGGGGTTTGCGGTACAAATTTTAACCCGTTACCCAGCTGGGTGTGTTTGCGGCCTGTAGGCCTGCTATTGGCGCATAGCTTAAACAACTGCTAACAAAAAAAACACCGGTAGCTTTGGTTAAACCGAAGTTGCCGGTGTTTTTTGTTTTTTAGGTGTAGCCAACGGTCCGACCGGGTTTACCAAAAAGGTGCCCGGCTCCTACTTTGGCAGTCCAAAAGGCGCTGTATCCCCTGGCGGTTTGTTCTTTTTGGGGGTATTAAAGGTGCCCTCATTCATCCGCAAGGTAAAAAACCGGCTGCACGCAACGTACAAACCATTGCAACCAAGCTTAAAAAACAACCGGTTTTGCCCCTTCATTTTTAGGCCTGCAACGGCCCTCAACGGAGCGTACCGATAGCTACATTTTGCGTAATTCAGAATTGAGTTTGCTGCAAAAAACTGCTTTTTTGCGAAGAATTGGGGCTAAAAACCCCGAAAAACTGCCCTTGAAGGGCCAAAAAAGCAAACTAAAACAGGGCCAATATCATGCGTTCATGCGTCCAGGAGAACAGTTTTGCCCCCAAAAACGCAGGTTCATCAAATAAATGGCAAAATACTTGACTTTGCTTCTTTTCTGTTGTAACTTGTTAGGGTAGAAATCACTAGAATAAACAATTAAATTTAGTGCTATGGAAAATCGAATTGATTTTGTGATTCCGGCCGAGATTGTAGCCTCTGCCTCGGCAGGCGTTAACGGGGTTGTAACCCTTCTTAAACCTTATATTATTGGTTTAAGTAAAGAAGAACGCAAAAAGTTACCTAAAATGGGCGACGGAACCTCGCCCTTTGTACAAAAAGCATTGGAGTACTGCCAAAGTAACCCCGAGTTTATACCGGCTTACTTTAAACCAGAGCAGTTTAACAACGCTTTTACTGGTTGGGCTCAGCTAAACAGCATTTTCAGGCCGGTACAGCAATTGTATTCCGATTTGGAAGATACCATTATGCAAGCCGGTTCCGAAAGCTACGGACTGGCTTTAATTTACTACAACTCGGTTAAGCAAGCCGCCAAAGAAGGAATACAAGGCGCTAAACCCATTTACGAGGACTTAAAAAAGCGCTTTGCTCACAATGGGCCAAGCCAGTCGGACAACGAAAACGATAAAGAAGACTAGTACCTGGGTTTTAAACGAACAGGCATGGGGTAGCCAATCTGCGAAAGTAGTTGGCTACCCTTGTTTTTTGCTTTAGCTGTAACAGAAGCATGGGGGGTAAAAACCGAATTAAAGCGGAAAAAACATGCGCGAGAGCGGTTTCAAACCGAATTAAAGCGGTAAAAAGATGCGCGAGAGCGGTTTCGAACTGAATTAAAGCGGTAAAAACATGCGCGAGAGCGGTTTTGAGGGGGGTACGCTGGTTTGGTAACCGGCAAAAAGCCCGGTAAAACCAAATTGAAATATGGTTGTTTGATACCGGAGGCTAAGCATCGCTATTAAAAGCTATTACCAATAGATAACTTTCCCCCCAAAATAGCTCTATGTCATTATTTTATGTAACCCACCACAAGCCGTGGTTATTTCAAATCGTTTTCGCCTGCGGTGTAAAACCGGGTAGTTGGGTAGGCAAACCAAATATCGCCTTCGGAGCGGAAGCGTTTTAAAACTTGTTGCCATATTTCGTTTTCGGAGCCACGGCGTTTGCGGGGGTGGCACAAATAACGGATGGTAAGCCGCACCCCGTACTCGGTTACCGAGGTATAAACAATGGGGGTGAGGTGTTTGTAATAAATCATGTAATTTTTACTGGCTTCCAGTATTTCCTGGTGTGCTTTTACCGAAATATCTTCCGCAGTTTCGGCAATTAGTTGTTCGAGCAGTGCTTTGGCCTTCTCCCAATTGCTCTCGAAACTAATGTTCACTTTCATTTCATTCCAAATATATTCGAACCCGGAACTGTAATTGGCTTGGGCTTCAAAAAACACTTTTCCGTTGGGGATATGCACCAGCCTTCCGGTGCTTTGGTCGGCATCTACCCAGTTCCCAATTTCGAGAATGGTAAACTGAAAGGGCCTGATGTCGATAATATCGCCTGTGTGCTGGCCAATTTGTACCCTGTCGCCAACACTAAATGGTTTTCTGAACACAATAAAGAACCAGCCGGCCAGGTTTGTTAGCGGGTCTTTTAGCGCAATGGCAATACCGGCTGTAAAAAGCCCCAAAAAAGTCCCGAATTCTTCCAGAGCTTTTATCCACACGGCACCTATAAGTAAAACCCCGATTGCCGGTATGGTAAACGTGAGGCTCCGTTTCCAGCCATAGCGGGTTTTTACATCGGAGGTGCGGCGCCAAACCAACCGGAGGATAATAATCCGGAACAGCGATAGTAAAATAATGATAAGAAAGGTAACAATAACTTTATTGAAGGTCTCGGAATTTAATCCAATGTGGTGGGTAATAAATTGGTTGAGTGTTTCCATTCGTTCAATGGTCAGTAGTTTACAAAAAAAACGGTTCAGTAGGGCAACTTATATCTGCCGGG
>JBKEAN010000133.1:0-14268 GCA_047972415.1 Mangrovibacterium sp. | reverse complement strand
TCGTCAATCCGGATGCTTACATTATACCAACGTTCCAGTTTGCGGGCCACTTCGCCCAGCGGCTCTCCTTTAAATTCGAGGCGGCCATCCTTCCAGTTGGTGTAAAGCTTGGTATTTATCCTGGCCACGGTCATTTGCCGGCTTTCGGTATCAAGCGATGCCTGTTCGCCTGGTTTCAAAACACCGATTTCGGTTCCGTTTAACTGGTTTAACTTTACTTTGCCTTCTTCCAAAACCACGTCAACTTTGGTGTCGTCATTATAGGCTGATACATTGAAGGAGGTACCCAGCACTTCCACTTCCATCGCTTTTGTTTTTACCTTGAAGGGTAACTGCGCATTACGGGTCACTTTAAAGTAAGCTTCGCCTTCGAGTTCAATCGTACGGTTTTCGGAGTTGAACTGGTTCGGATACTTTAATTTGCTCCCCGAGTTTAGCCAAACTTCGGTGCCGTCAAACAAATACAGATGACCGGTTTGCCCGTATTGCACTTCCATTTCGGCATACTGAAGCGGTTTGCTGCCGGTAGGTTTTTGGCGGACAAAATAACCAACCAGCAGGCTGAGGATAACAATTGCAGCATACTTACCGGATACCAGGACCACGCGGCGAATCTGTTGTTTTTGAATGTTTTTCCGAATGAAGCGCCAAGATTGAGCAGGCTTGGGAATACCCGATTGCTGAAGAGCGTGCAACCCTTTGCCAATTTGGTCGGCTGCTGATTCTTCGTTGGGAAATGCTGCCCGCAGGCGTTGTAATTCTGCCTCATCGTCAATGCTTAGCTGGTGGTGCTGTTTGGCCGCCAGCAGTTCCCAAAGTTTGGTTTGTTGCTTGTTCATTGGTTTGTTTGTCTAATTCTATAGACGAAAAAAGCAAGGAAACAGGGTGACAGCCGCTGATTTTTTTTTCGGTAAAACGGTTAATTGCGGAACCAAATGGCCAGCAGGAGCCCCATTTTTTTTGCCCCAAGTTCTTCTTTTAGAAAATGATAAGCTCGTCCCATTTGTGTTTTTACCGTATTCACTGAGATGCCCAACTGTTCGGCAATTTGCCGGTAACTCATTGATTCGAAGGCGGCCATCTCTAAAATGTGGCGGCGCTGACCGGGCAGTTTGGCAATGGCCTGATACAAGGAAGCGTAAAATTCGTCTGCGTTCATTTCTTCTTCCGACGGGATTTCGGGTAATTCTCGTTCCGGAAAAATTTCAACTGATTTGTTGGCGCGGAGGTAATCGATGGTTTGGTTGCGCACCATAAAATACAGGTAGGCCCGGACCGAATGATGAATGGCAATTGTTTTCCGGCTATCCCACAGGCGCAGAAAGCAATTGGAAACCAGTTCTTCAGCTACCGGCATCTGCTTCAGGTTTTTTTTTGCAAACAGGCACAAAGGCACAAAGTAACGTTCGTGCAAATCCCGCAGGGCATTCCCGTCGCCGGTACGGACTCTTTCCCACAAGCTTTGGTCGGTTTGGTGCATCCGGTTTGGCATGTTGGTCAAAAGTAGAAAATCTTTTTACTTTCGGGTTCCCTTGTTTTGCGGCTTTCCGCTACTTCCGGCAAAAAACCTTCTTCAATTTCGGTTTCGACTTTCTTTGCCTTGTACAATTTTATTTGCCGATAATCGTAATCTTTGTTCATATCATTCTCCTGCTATTTTTACGCAATTCTCCACCTCAGATCAGCAATCATCCACCTTTTTTCCGGCAAAATCTTCAATTTTTGTAGTTTGAAAAATCAAACTTAAAAACGAATGAAATCGACAAGGCTAAGCGTTCTCGAAAAAATTGGCTACGGCTCGGGCGATGCCGCCGTGAATGTGGTCATCTCTTCGATGTTTTTGATTATTACGTTTTTTTATACCGATATATTTGGGTTGAAACCGAAAGATATTGCCCTGCTGTTTTTACTGGTGCGCTTTATCGATGCCATAACCGACCCACTGATGGGGCTGATTACCGACCGGGTGAAAACCCGTTGGGGCCGTTACCGGCATTATTTTCTGTTTCTTGCAGTACCCTTTGGCATCTCGGTTTTCCTCACGTTTACCACACCCGACTTCGATTATGCAGGTAAACTGATTTATGCTTACATTACCTATATTTTTGTGACACTTATGTTTACCGCTGTAACCATTCCATACATTTCGCTTATCGGAGTGCTCACCAGCGACCCGAAGGAACGACTTTCAGCCAACGGTTATCGTTTGTTTTTTGCCAAAATTGCTGCTTTCCTGGTATCAATTGTGGTACCCATTATGGCAGCAGCACTGGGCAAAAACGATATGGCTCGCGGCTACCAGCTTGCTATGGGGGCAATGGCAGCCTTGGGAACTTTGCTTTTTCTGTTCTGCTTTTTAACTACCCGCGAACGGGTTGAGCATGTGGTTGACAAAACCCCTCTGCTCCAGCAATTTAAGTTGTTGGTTCGGAATGGGCAGTGGACCTTGCTGTTTGGCGTGTGTTTCTTCGGAACGGTGGGTTATGTGATCCGCAACTCGGTGGCCATTTTTTATGCCAAATATTACCTGGGTGGCGATGCCGGTGTGCAGTCGTCGTTTATGGCCACCGGGGTGGTGGCAGCCATTTTGGCCATGCCTGTTTCAACCTTCATTACCAAACGTTATTGTAAGGTGAAGCTATTTAAATGGACTCAGTTGCTTGTGGGTCTTATTAGTTTGATAATGTTGCTGGTAGTGAAACCCGGAAACCTAATGCTGGCTTATCCGTTGTATTTCATTCTTTCGTTTGTGGTTGATTTGCATGCGCCGGTGTTTTGGTCGGCCATTGCCGAAGCGGTTGATTACGGGCAGGCCGAATCGGGGCAACGTGTTTCGGGTCTCGCTTTTGGCGGAATTTCGTTTGCGCAAAAAGCCGGAATGGGCGTTGCCGGGGCAGCAGTTGGCTATTTGCTCGATTTTTTCGGCTATATTCCCGATGGCGTTCAAACCGAACTGGCACTAACCGGACTGGCATTGATGCTGACAGTTATTCCAGGCCTTTTCCACGTGATTATGGGCAGCATGATGTTCCGTTACAAAATTACCGATAGCTACTACGAAACCATAAAAACCAAATTACACATCTAATAAAAATGACTATCTCCCGTAACAATGCACCGTTGGTAGAACAGCGCGCCGACCCCTTTGTGTACAGGCACACCGATGGTTATTACTATTTCACCGGTTCGGTGCCAACTTACGATCGCATTGAGTTGCGAAGGTCGAAAACCCTTGCCGGTTTAAAGGATGCCGAAACGGTTGATGTGTGGCACAAACATGCGACTGGCCTCATGAGCCGCCATATTTGGGCGCCCGAAATTCATTATCTCGATGGCAAATGGTATGTTTATTTTGCGGGTAGCGAGGAAGGAGATATTTGGAAATTGCGCCCTTATGTACTTGAATGTACCGGGCAAGATCCGCTGAAAGACCAGTGGATCGAGTTGGGGCAGATGCAGGCTGCCGATGGCGATAACAAATCGTTCACCGACTTTTCGCTCGATGCTACCATCTTCGAAAATCAGGGCAAACGCTATTTCTGCTGGGCCGAAAAAACCGGTGGACAGTTTGCCGCATCCAATTTGTACCTGGCCGAAATGGAATCGCCCATTAAGTTGAAAACTGTTCAGTTTATGCTTACTACTCCCGATTACGATTGGGAACGCATTGGGTTTTGGGTGAACGAGGGCCCGGCAGTGATTAAGAAAGGCGGTAAAGTTTACATCACGTTCTCGGCCAGTGCTACCGGCGCTTGCTACTGCATGGGATTGATGGAAGCCGACGAGCAGTCGGATTTGCTGGACCGTAACTCGTGGCAGAAATCGCGCTACCCGGTATTAGCAACCGATTACGACAAGGAAATCTTTGGTCCCGGGCACAACTGTTTTACCGTTGCCGATGACGGCGTTACCCCCTTGTGCGTTTATCATGCCCGCGATTACGAGCAGGCAGTTGGCGACCCCACTATTGTTCCAGTAAGTGATACCCGCGCCTTGGACGAAATTATTGCCGACCCGCTGTACGACCCCAACCGCCATGCCCGGGTAATGGAGGTGAAATTTGATGTCGATGGAAAACCGCAGTTTGCCTTTTATTAAGGTAGAATATCCCGACTAAAGCTGTACGCGATTTAAAAGCCAATTAGGATGTTATAATTGGCCATCGAGAGGGTTTGGATTTACTGTCGGTATCCGCAATTTACATTCAAATTACCAGTTCGCCGCGCACATAGGCATCCTCGCCGCGGCCTTCCACGTGCAGCAACTTCACCCGTTGAAAGGTATTTTTGGTCAATCCGTTGGCTTTAAAGCGCACCGGAACGTAATGCTCGCCGTAACCATTGGCAACGCCGCGCCCGTCGATCCCTTCAATAAGCACGGTTTGCGTTTTACCGATAAACGATTGCAGGAAGGTCTCGCGGCTGTCTTCCGATGCTTCGCGCAAACGGGCCGAGCGGGCATTTTTTTCCTTTTCCGATAGGTGGTTTTCCATGCGCTCGGCACGGGTACCGCGGCGCACCGAGTATTTAAAGGTGTGCACGTGCCCAAAACCAAGCCGTTTCACGGCATCAACACTGGCTTCGAATTCTTCCTCCGTTTCGTCGGGAAAGCCAACAATCATATCGGTTGTAAAATTGAAGTCGGGATATTTTGTCCTGAATAATTTGATGGTATGTTCAAACTGTGCGAGGTCGTACATGCGGCGCATGCGCAACAAAACCCGGTCGGAGCCGCTTTGCAGGCAAAGGTGCAGGTGCGGTGTCAGCTTCGGGTGGTCAAAAAGCCGGAGAAAGTCATCTGTAAAGCCATCGGGTTCCAACGACGAAATTCGCAGTCGGAAATCGCCCTCAACATGCAGTATCGCTTCCACAACATCCTCAAAACGCTTACCTTCCCACTCGTAACGGCCAATATTCACACCTGTGAGCACCAATTCTTTGAACCCGTTTGCCAGCGTGTCGCGCACATTTTCAATAATTTCGGGAATCGGACGGCTTATGGCGCGACCCCGCACCGAGGGGATGATGCAAAACGTACAGAAGTTGTCGCATCCATCCTGTATTTTAATGGCGCTGCGGGTATGCAAACTTTTATCCACCGCATGAAACTGGAACACGTCGGCATGCAACTGTTTCGGGTGCAACAATTCGCCTCCGAAATGGGCATCCACCAGGTTCAGGATGGAACCTTTGCGGTTATTTTCAACCACGTAGGTAATTTTATCCTCGCCTTCGAGCTTTTCTTTGTAATTGTTCGCCATGCAACCGGTAACTACCACCACCGAGCCCTGGTTGTTGCGTGCTGCCTGACTAATCATGTTCCGCGATTTCTGGTCGCTTTGGTTCGTGACCGTACAGGTGTTCACCACCACCACATCGGCGGGTTCTTTAAAGTCAACCACGCGGTAGCCCGCTTTATCGAAGTCGGATACCAGGGCATCGGTTTCGTATTGATTGAGGCGGCAGCCCAGGGTCTTAAAGGCGATGCGACGGACCGAAGGCTCCACCATCTCCTCCGGAGGAGGGGAGTATGAAAAAGAGCCTTCCCCGTCCCCTCCGGTGGAGGGGTGAGAAGAATGACCAGTATTTTTTATTTCTACATTCATAATTTATCTTCTTTGCTCTTCAAAAGTTTCCCCTCCGCCGAGATTTAGATGGGCTGTAGTTTCAAGAGGGGCTACTATCTCGCCGCTCATGGAAAAGTCGGCGGCCGAGGTAATTTTCACATCAATAATTTGTCCCATCAGCTCAGGCGCTTTGCGGTTTAGTCGCACTTGTATTTTCCCTTCGGTCAATCCGGTTGAAAGGCCTGTTTTCCGGTCGCTGCCATTCACCAGTAACCGAATGGTTTGGCCAACCATACTGTCATTATATTCGCGTGTGTATTGTTTCATTACTTCCGACAAATCGTGGTAGCGCTGTTTCTTGGTATCCTGCGGCACGTCGTCCTGCCAGCGGTAACTGGCGGCTCCGGGGCGCGGCGAATACATGGCAATATAGGCCATATTGAATTTGAACTCGCGGAAGGCATCTTCGGTGTGCTTGTATTCGGCTTCGCCCTCTCCGGTAAAGCCAACAATAATATCGGTAAACAAGGTGGCGGTGGGCAACAATTCGCGAATATCGGTCACAATTTCGCGATACTTCTCCATCGAGTGTTTCCGGTTCATCTTAATCAGTATTTTCTCGTCGCCGCTCTGCATGGGCAGGTGAATTTGTTTGGCCAGGCAGGGATATTGGGCAATGACCTCAATTACTTCTCGGGTCATATCCTGCGGATGTGGCGAAGTGAAATACACCCAGAATTCTTCGCCCGACTGTTGGCCGTATTCACCAATTTGGCGCAACAAACCGGCAAAGCCAACTTCTTCGCCGGGCTTGTCCAGTCCGTACGAGTTCACGTTTTGGCCCAAAAGAGTAATCGATTTGTATCCCTGGTTCACCAACTGCCTGACTTCATCCACAATTTCGGCTGAGGGGCGCGACACTTCTCGGCCGCGGGTATAAGGAACCGCGCAATAGGTACAAAACTTATCGCAGCCATTTTGTATGGGGACAAACGCCTCGTAGGTTGATTCGTATTTGGGTTTGATTTGCCACAAATCAAAAATGTGTTCGTTTTTGGGCATTACCGGCTTGGGTGCCTTCAGCGAGGCAGCGTTTACAATGCCATAGCTCCTGATCATATCGGGGAACTGGTTCAGTTCGCTCATCGGAAAAATAATGTCAAACTGCTTCAATAGCTTGTCTTTATCGGCTGCCAGTACACAACCCGACAAAAATGTAATCAGGTTGCGCTTATTTTTCTCCCGGTTCCACTGTGAAATCTTATTATAAACCTTGTCGATTGGTTTTTGCCTTACCGAGCAGGCCAACATGCCCAGCAAATTGGCTTCGTGCTCATTTTCTGTCCGTTCGTAGCCCATTTGTTCCAATACCGCCGCCACGCGTTCGCTGTCGGAGATATTCATCTGGCATCCCAATGTAATTAAATGGTATTTCATGTGCTTTTGTTATGCGTTACAAGTTTCGGGGTTAAAGTTGAAAACCTCCGCACTTAAAACTTCAACCTTAAAACTAAAACCGTTAGACTAAAAATAAACCTCGCAGTGAATTTGTTCGCGGTCAAAGCCTTTTTCTTTTAATAGCTCAAGGGCATCGAAAATCATGTTGCTGTTTCCGCAAAGATAGAATTGCGTTGTGGCATCAAAGCTTGTTTTCTTCAGGTACGTGGTTAGGCGACCATGTACCTGCCCGCTTTTATCGCCCGAAGTGCATAAAATATAGCGTTGGGGGGCATATTCCTCTCTGTCATAAGCTTCTTTTCCGTACCGCACCCCGTGAATCAGGGTGTAGTTGATGGTCGGATAGGTACGCACCATGCTTCGGAAAGGGGCAATGCCGGTTCCACTGGCAATAAACACAAATTTATGGTCGGCCAGCTTTTTCTCATCAATTTTAAATTTGCCAAAAGGCCCGTTCACCTCTACCAGATCACCCGGTTTCAGTTTACTCAGCTTGGGGCTGAAGTATCCATCCTCTACTTCCTTGACTAACACCTCCAGGTTCTCATCATTTTCTCCACTGTAAATTGAGTATTCCCGACTTTGGTAGTCGCCTTGTATTCCGAGCGATAAATGTTGCCCGGCATGGTATTTAAACCGACTTTTGGGCAGGCGCAACGAAAAGGCTTCCTCCGTCAACTTCCTTACTTCTATAACTTTGTAGAAACTGTTGTCTATTTTTAATTCCGGTTTCATCTCCATGGCCATCACCTAATCAATTTTGGGCTGCGAAGATAGGTATTTTTTTCATATAAGACATGCTGGTCTGATTATTAATCTGCACGGGAACAAAACATTAAGTAAAAGGCTTTTCGTTTGTTTTCTTTGGCAGAAAAGCTTAATTTTAGAAGAAAACCCACCATGAAGACACTTATCCTGTTTATGTCAACACATGGCTGTGCCCTCAAAATTGCCCATCAAATAGCCGGACAACTTAGCGGCGAGGTGCAGCTGCACAATCTGAACATCAGCTCAAACGTAAATCTTTCGCTTTACAACCGGGTTATAATCGGCGGTTCCATTCATGTCGGGAAAATTCAAAGCCGGGTAAAGGTTTTTTGTCAGGACCACCTTAATGAACTGCTGCAAAAAGAAATCGGTCTGTACATTTGTTGCATGGAGGAGGGCGAAGTTGCCCGAAAAGAACTGAAGCAAGCATTTCCCGAAGAATTGCATACACATGCCAAAGCGGAGGCGATTATGGGAGGCGAATTTATTTTTGAAAAAATGAATGTGTTTGAACGTTTCCTGGTGAAAAAGATTGCAAAGGTGAACCAAACGGTGCACAAAATTGATTGGAATGTGGTGAATGATTTTTCGCGAAGTATGGAAGGTAGTCGGCTTAACGCGTAGTGCCCCAGTTAAAAAGCCAGGTAAAAGTCGCGTGTAATTTGTTTGTATTGTTCGGTGTATTCGCCGCTATCAGCATTGCGGATGTAAATTGCTTCGGTTATTTCGGTTTTGGGCTGAAAACTTAACTCGGCCAGGATGCGGTGTGCCGGCTTGTTTATATCTGGAAACACACTCGCATAACGGTTCGGGTACAGTAGGTTTGTACGAGCCAGCGAGCGCAAATGTTTTTCTTTCCCGGCCGGGAGAATGAGGCTGATTTTACCATCGGGGTGGAGCAGGTCAACCGAACGTTCAATTAATTCATTCAAACTTAAACTTTCGGAGTGGCGGGCTTTATTGCGTTTTGGGTCGGACGAGCGGGGAGTTTCGTCGAAAAACGGCGGATTGGAAATAATATGTTGATAGCGTTTTTGGGTTTCAAATCCCTTAAAATCTGTTCGATATAGCTGTAGTCGGGATGACCAGGGCGAAGCGGCAAAATTAGCGTCGGCATCCAATGCAGCTTCTGGTTCAATTTCCACAGCATCAACAAAAGCTGTACTGCGTTGGGCAGCCATCAGGGCCAGCAAGCCGGTTCCGCAGCCAATGTCTAGTACAAATTTTTCGTGACCGAACGCTGCCCAAGCGCCGAGCAGCACCCCGTCAATACCAACTTTCATAGCAGCCCGTCCCTGCTCAACCCGAAATTGCTTAAACTGAAAAAATTGATTGCGCCCCATTTATTTTATGCCTCAAAATACCTGCTGTTGCCCGCAAAAATAAGCTTTTCACTGTTATTTCAAACCGCCAACGAAAAATGAACCAAAGTGTAGTTGTTGGTAATCAGTATGTTAGTAATTCATTGTTATTGTAATCTTAAATAGGGACTGGTGTTTTGAAGAATTTGAATTCTTTTCTTGGAATTTGATTTTCGTATTTTATACATTTGCCCCCCGTAAAAAATAAGTGCGTTTGTGCCTTTTGTTTATGAAGAAAAGAGATTACTACATTTTAGCCATTTTGGCATGTTTGGTGATTTACGCGGTAGTTAACCGCGGCAGCGAGTGCAAAAGAGAAACCGGGAAAATAGAGGGTTTGGTGAAGCAAAATACCAGTTTGCGGGTGGCCAACTCCAGTGACTCGTTAAACGTGGTTCCGGTTAGGCTCATAAAGGCAGAAATCTAGGTTGCCGCTTTCCCTTTTTTTACAATTGTAAGCCTATTTTCAACGGTGCTTGTTTGAGTGCCAGTTTGGGCAAGGGCTGCTGTTTTGTTCTCCGTGTGAGTTCGAAGCGGCATTTTTAGTTTTTATGCAAGAGCAAACAGTTTGCTAACCAGACCGTTGCAATACTACCAGAGGAGTGACCAATGTACTTATGAGGCAGAATATTACGATGTGAAAATAAATCTGGGATTGAAATTCAACTTTTAACCTGAACGGACCGATTTTAGTGCCATACTTTTGCCAGACGAGACTTATTTTTGAAACGCCAAGCAATTTAGTCGGCCGAAACTTTTACTTTGCAAATGGTTACCGACTTGATGAATAATAGAACAATGAGAAATTCGCAAAAACTTTTTAACTATTTGTTGATAGCCTGTTTATTCACAGCTTCGTGGTCATGCCGCCGGGCCAGCGAGGGTTCGGCCGAAGCGGCAAAAAACATTAAATTAAGTACCACGGCCACCTATGAAAGCGCCCCGATGGACCAACCGGTAAACGAGGATGCTGCCGACGACCCGGCCATTTGGCTCAACCCGAAGGATTCGACCCAAGCCTACATTATTGGAACCGACAAAAAAGGA
This sequence comes from Mangrovibacterium sp., assembly GCA_047972415.1. Taxonomy (GTDB): domain Bacteria; phylum Bacteroidota; class Bacteroidia; order Bacteroidales; family Prolixibacteraceae; genus Mangrovibacterium. The sequence continues at coordinate 4,068 of JBKEAN010000133.1, read as the reverse complement.
GGTTTGGCGGTTTATAACCTGAAAGGTGAGCAACTTTATTATTATCCCGACGGTCATATGAACAACGTCGATCTCCGTTCGGGATTTGTTCTGGGCAGCGATACCATTACATTGGTTTGCGCCACCAACCGGACTAAAGCAGGCCTTTCGATTTACAAGATAAACCCGGACGGAAGTTTGGTGAACCTGGCAGCACGGGATTTGAAAACCGAGATGATTGGCGAAGTATATGGCTTTGCAATGTACAAAAGCCCTTCGACCCAAAAACTGTTTGCTTACCTGAATAGCAAAGATGGCGAAGTGGAACAATGGGAGCTATCTGCCGCCGGCTCCATGATTGATGCCCGCATAGTCCGTAGCTTCCACCTGCAAACCCAGGTGGAGGGCATGGTGGCCGACGACGAAAACCAGGTTATTTTTGTGGGCGAGGAAGTGGATGGCATATGGAAATTTGATGCCGAACCCGATGGCAAAACGGAGGGTGTAAAACTCGCAGCGTCTGGCGGGGATACAAACGAATTTATCCGTTACGATATAGAAGGTTTGGCGATTTATTTCCTGCCCGGTGGCGATGGCTACTTGTTGGCCTCCAGTCAGGGCAATTACAGCTACGCCGTGTACGAGCGAAAGGCACCGCACAAATACATCGGCAGCTTCCGCATTACCGACGGGGTGGTGGATGGCGTGGAAGAAACCGATGGCATTGATTTGTTCAGCACCTACCTGAATGCCGATTTTCAACACGGGCTGTTTGTTGCGCAGGATGGCTACAACTATGATGGGAAAAAAGCTGTTGCCCAGAATTTTAAACTGGTAGCCTGGGAGAATGTGGCCAAACTCCTCGGTTTGAACCAAAATTGAACCATATTTTTGGAGAAAATGAAAAGCGGTGGGAGCATAATCTCCTGCCGCTTTTCGTTAGCTCGATGGCTATTTTTCTCCGGTATAGCTTGTTGTGGTTTTTATCGTCATTGGGATTTCCATGTTGTTGGGTATTTGAGCACTGGGGAGAATCGTCACAATGCCTGTCAGATCGAGTATTCCGGTGCCTTCAACAATCCAGCCCGTTGTTTTGTCGAGCTTGATTTCCGAACTTGATTTCCCGCTCATTTCCATTTTCATCTGCATTCCGGCGTTTTCAAATGCAGGTGCATCGGCAGGCGTTAAAACTTTCCCGACCGTTACAATGGTGTAAACCTCTTCTTCTTCGCTTTTCAGGGTACAGGTCGAATGAATGGTCAGACTTGTCCCTTGATTAATCGTTTGAGAGAACTCCCAAGTATCACCGACAGCTACCGGTTTTTGGGGGAGGATGGAGAAGGTGCTGCTCAGGTTGTTTTTCATGGCTTCGTCCCCATAGGCATCTTGCAATTGCTTTATCATTTGTGCCCGCTGAGGCTCCTGCCCATTTGACAACGTTTCGACCATTGAACTGATAATTTTTGCAAATCCGGTCATTTCGAGAACCTTGCCCTTGGAGTTAATTTTCATAAAGGCAATTTGGCCCTTCATCTTCGACAGCATGATCGAGATAGGGTTTGATGTGTCGGTGCTATCCGAACTAAACGTCATGTTCATTTGCGAATTCTTCATCTCCATCGATAAATCGGTGTATTGCAGTTCAAGCTCGTAAACATCGGCTGATTTACCCGTTACCGTAAACTGGGTGCTGGTCGAAACCAACAGATCAAATGTCATGGCTTTTCCCATCATTTCCTGGGTAATTGTTCCGTTGGATAGGCTTTGTACCTGGTAACTCTTGCCAACTTCGAGGTTCAGCAGAAGATCTGCTTTTTTTGCTTCAGAAACATAGAACAGGCACATGAATGGAAGAAAGAATAATAGTTTTTTCATCGCTTATAGTCGTTAGTTGATATTATGCACGTACAGTTTGTAAAAAATTTCAGCCACAAAATTACAATTAATTCATAGTCAGGTATCGCGAAATAGAGGTGAACTGATAATGAAAGTTACGAATGGCAGAGCTTTCTTTTTGCTGAATGACGGTTTGTCCCGTAAAATGTTACAGGCGGTACAAAAAAATTAAGTCGGAAAGCCCCTTGTAACGCTCAAGCCCAATTTCCTGTGCGTCGCCGTCAACACCGGCCGGAAAGTTTTCATAAATTTAGTTTTCAACCCATATGCTTGGAAATGCGGATAACATGCCCTAAATTTCATACAAATTCACCATGTTTGCCAAACGATCAGGCAAAGATTTTGAATTAAACTGACGAGTGTTTTAATTTGAAGGTTCAAACTAAACTTTTCAACCATGAAGAAGTTACTTGTTGTTTGCTTTTGCTGTTTACTGTATAGCCCGGTTCTTATTGCGCAGCACATGGAGTTTGTGCCAACTGCCGGTTATACCTTTGCCGATAAATTTCACATTCCGGGAGGGAGGGCTAAAATAGGCGATGGCTTTACCTATGGAGGGATGCTGTCGTATGTGGCCAATCCGCGTCTTTCCATTGATTTGACTTTTAGTCGGACGGATTGCGATTCGTGGGCGCTTTGGAAAGATTCGGAATACAGGGGCCGAATGAGTTCAAACTATCTGCTGATCGGAACCAGTAAATATTTTCCGCTCAACCAGGAAGCCCGCTTTTTTACCGGTGCTGGTATTGGCATGGGAATTTTTGCGGGAAAGGACGACGATATGGGTTCTGCTACGAAGTTTGCCTGGGGCGTAAAAGCCGGGTTTAAATACGACCTGTCTCCCAACGCCGGCTTTATTTTGCAAGCGAACCTCGATTCACCGGTAGGCGACGTTTATGGGGATTTATGGCTTAGCAGCTCCGGTCCATCGGTAGGCATCAGCAGCAGCAGTCCCTTCCTTCAGTTTGGATTTACCGGTGGTTTTGTTATCCGCTTTGGCGAAAAAGGACAGAAAAAGCAAAAAGAAGAATTGAAAGAAGAACTGCTGCCACAGCAGCCCCAACAGCCATCTACTAAAATGCCGATATATTATGACTAGATTTTTTTTCGCTCTTTTTATGATTGCATTTGTATTGCAAGCTTGTTCGCCCTCTCAGAAAATTACCGGCTCCTACGTAAACCAGGAAGCCCTGCCCTACGAACCATTTAAGTCGGTTTGCGTGGGAGCGCTTGTTCCCGACCAAAAGGTGAAAGCGAAGATTGAGACCCAAATGGTTGAACTAATCCAAAGGAAACGGAAGGATATTAAAGCTTATACAAGCGGGCAGTTGGTCTCGGAAAAATTGTTAAGCCAAGCTTCGCTTTCCAAGGGTGAGTGGGCCGATGTGCTGACGAAGAACCAGGTTGAGGCGATGTTGACCATCGTATTGCAAGACGTGAAAACCGAGTCCCGGTACGATCCGGCGGGCAAAGAGGCATACAACCCTTCGTTCAGCTATATTTACTACGACAGCTACTCCCGGTACTACAGTTTTCACTCGAACACGGAAGCTGGCCTGCCTGTGTTGGAAACGGAAAAAACCTATTTCGTTGAAACCAATTTTTATCGGGTTGCGGATGAAAAACTGCTTTGGTCTATCCAATCCGAGTCATTCAACCCCGAAAGTTTTGATGTTTTTTTTGATGGATACTCCAAAACACTGTTAAAGGAACTCGAGGATAAGGGTTTAATATTGAAATAATTGATGCAGCTTGAAGCTTGTTAGTTCATCGGGACAAGCAAACGAAGTGCATGAGGCAAGATGGAAATCCGTGCAGGGAAGCTAGGCTCAAAAACATCGCCATCGCGGTGAAAGTAGGGTGAGGATACTGAACGGATTTCTACTTTTTTCACCTTGCGGGTGCTGGCATAGGGTGTTTTGTGTATCCATTTGCCAAACAAGGCTACAGCCATAACTGGCGTGTACCACAAAGGGAAGGGGCGAATCATCGTTACATCAAGCAGGGCATCCTCCACATCGGCCAGTGGGGCAATATAGGCATCATTGCCGTATTGATTGGCGTTGGCGATGGTGACTGCAAAAAAACGTCCGTCAACTTCGTCGTCATCCAGTTTAAAGTTGGCTTCAACACCTTTAAAGTTGAAGAAGGTTTTCAGCACGTACCAAACGTAGCTTTTCAGTCCGCGCTGTT
>JBKEAN010000132.1:0-4192 GCA_047972415.1 Mangrovibacterium sp. | reverse complement strand
GGCCAGGTCGGAACCGGCGAAGCTAGCATTACTCAGCTCAACCGCGTTGAAATCGGCTTCGCGTACCGACGAGTTTTTGAAGCCTGTATTTTTCAGGTTTTTGCGGTTAAACAGTGCATTATCGAGCAGGCAATTATCGAACCCGGCCCGGAACAGAAAATCGGAACAGGCGCTGAAGTCGAAGCCCAGCAGTTTGCAGGTGTCAAATTTTACCTCTTTCAGCGCGGTGTTTATCACCAGGCTCCCTGTAAAATTGCAATTCGAAAAGTGGCAGCCGATAAACTCGGTATGATCGAGGCGAACACCTTCGAAGGAGCAATTGCTGAAGTTGCAACCATCGAAAATAGCATCGCGCAGCTCGCTATTACTGAACACATGATACTGAAAATGCTGGTCGTAGTGGGCCATCGCAATCGTTTTTTTAGAAAAGCCCGAAGTTACCGTTTTTTTTACCGGATAAAAGCAGCATGTTTGCAGAAAGGCGCGGAAAAATTTAAAACAGAACCATTGGCTTATGCGGTATTGAAGCGGATAAATGGAACCAAACTAAATTATTTAAGCTGATAGGATGAGTTTGAATCATTTGTAAATTGTAGCAGAAAAAAATAGGGAAGGGTGATGCTTCTTCGGAAAATAACTGAACTGTATCCGGGTTGACAACTCCCTGCAAAATTTGAAAACCAAAACCAATGGAAAACCAAAACAAAAAATGTGAAAGTTGCGGAATGCCGATGAGCAGGGATCCGCAAGGCGGCGGAACAAATGCCGATGGCACTGTAAACAAAACGTATTGCAGTTATTGCTATCAAAACGGGGCTTTTACATTTAACGGTGCTGTTGACGAATTTCAGGAATTTTGCAGGGAAAAAATGATTGAAGGCGGTCACAACCGATTTATTGCCTGGCTTTTTACCCGCGGCATGAAACGCTTGCCGCGGTGGAAACAAAATTAACGGGCAACGGAGTTTCAAACACGCGGCTAGCCCGGTACTTGACCGAAAGGTGGTAGCCAGAACTCACGGCAGAGGCGCATAATCCGGTTTAAAGGAATCTGTTACAGGTATGTAAAACCAACAATAATTTGTAACTTCCGAAAAAAAACGAACAAAATGAGCCTAAAACAAATCCGTGCATTTTTGGGATGGTGTTCGGTCATCAATTTTGGCCTGCTGTTCCTAATCGGCATTATTTATTTGCTGTTCAGCAATCGTTTGTATGCTGTTTTTAATTGTTTTTCAAGTATTTCAATCGATGCCTACGATTTGTATTGGTTGCAAATATTGGGTATTTGGAAAATAGCGGTTTGGGTATTTTTTATTATTCCCTATTTTGCTGCAGTGCTGGTTGACAAAAAAGGCTGACTTCAAACTAAAGAATCAATACCGAAAGATAAAGAAAGGCAAAAGATGAAAAAATTGATTTTAATTGCAGCATTTTGCATTGCAGTATCCAGCGTTGGGGCACAAAACCCAGTTCCCGAAAAACCGCGGATACTGATAAGTACCGATATTGGCGGAACCGACCCCGACGATAACCAATCGATGGCCCATTTGCTGATGTACAGCGACTTGTTTACCATTGAAGGGCTTGTTTCGTCGCCATCGTACGGGAACGGGAGCAAAGAAGAGATTTTGCGGATGATTGATTTGTACGAAAAAGACCTTCCAACGCTGAAAAAACACAATAAAAATCTGGCAGAACCAGCTTACTTACGATCTGTAGCCAAACAAGGCCATCGCGGAAATGCCCCGTTTGACGGTTACACCAGCGCAACCGAAGGTTCCGATTGGATTATTAAGTGTGCAAAACAAGAAAGCGCTCAACCGCTTTGGATTTTGGGCTGGGGCGGTTTGGAAGATTTGGCACAAGCGCTGCACGATGCCCCCGAAATTGAACCTAAAATTAAAGTGTACTGGATTGGCGGCCCCAATAAAAAATGGAGCGCCAACAGCTACGCGTACCTTGTGGCCAACTTTCCCAACTTGTGGTTTATCGAAGTCAATTCGAGTTATTATGGTTTCTTTTCGGACAACAATGCGCTCGACAGCATAAGCGGGTCAAATTATTACGATAAAACCATAAGTGGTGCAGGTAACCTAGGCCGCGATTTTAAAAACTATTACGATGGTGAAATAAAGATGGGCGATTCGCCATCGGTATTTTACCTGATGGACGGAAACCCGCAAAACCCGGCACGCGAAAGTTGGGGCGGCAGTTTCGAACGGTTCAACCACAGTCCCCGCGTTGTTTACCACGGAACAACCAGCCCGAACGATACCGTGGCCTTTTGTTCAATCCTCGAGTTTCATTTCAAAGGCGCTGAAGCCGATATTCCCTCCGGTTCTATTTGCTTTTGGATGGAAGTGCCCTACGGGAAAACCACTCAAAAGTGGCCTGGATATTATCTTGGGAAAGGCGATTACGCCATCAGGTACATCCCTAAAAAGGCCGAGGTATTAGCATACCGTTTTACATCAACCATTCCCGAAATTAACGGGCTCAGCGGGAGCATTGTCGTGGCCAATTTGTGGCCGGGGAAAAAGCAGGCAACAGATTACCCCCTGGGTAAAAACTGGTTTACCGATAAACAGGATGCGGAGCTTTACGATGGGCAAATACAAGGCGGAAAAACCCTGCTGAAATGGCGGGACGATATTTTGAGCGATTGGGCAAAACGATGGGAGTGGTTAAAATAGCAAACGGCACAGGCCTTTTATTGAAAAAAAGCATTAAGAGAAAATTGTTTAAACGTGTTTGTTTTCACTGTTTTAACGATGTGAAAATGTTAGTAGCACCTGCTAGATAAGCCGAAAAAGCTTAGAAGCAGAGCCGCCAAATAATACAAACGAATATGGCTGATGAAAAACAACAAGCAGGAAAACCTGCTTTGAAACAAGGTACCTTTCCATGATGATTGCCGTAGCAAGTAAGCTTCGTTTTTTTTTTGACATTATTTACCATTCGCTCAGGCTTTTTAAGAAAGTAGTGCTGCCTAAAATGTTAACTTCGGCCCCGTAAATAACCCATTCCGTATGAATTTGAAATTGATTATTGTTGCACTGGTTTTTGTTTCGGGCCAAAATTTATTTGCTCAAACAGCCAGGTCAAATGCTGAATATTTCAGCCCCGAACTGAATTGGGCCATGTCCGTCCCGCCCGGTTTTAAACAGGTAAATGCCAACGATTGGGATGCGTTGAAAAGCGGGACCGGCCAAGCTGTAGCCGATTCGCTGATTGACCGCACCAATACCTTGCTGGTTTTTGCCGCCGACCGTTACAATTACTTCGAGTCGAACTGGCAAACGTACAACGAAGAGGAGCGTGGTAGCTTTAGAGCACATTGCAGGGCTGTTGCAGTCAAGCTATATACTGATTTTAAAACCCAACTTCCCGAGGCGCAAATAGATACGGCATATAGTACCCAACTTGTGGGGGCGCGGGTATTTGAAAAGTTTGTGCTGAAAATGAGTTTGCCCAACGGGGCGAAGCTGAATTCGTACATGTACAGCCACCTGTCCGGAAGTATGGAGTTTTCGGCCAACCTCTTCTACCTGAAAGAAGAATACGGGGCCGCAATGCTCGAAGCTTGGCTAAATTCGCGTTTCGAATAGGCTCCAACACAAAAGAAAGCCGTTAGCAGCTCATCTGTGTGAAAAAACTTTTGGGGATACTGCTATAATCGGAAAATCGATTTGTGCAATCTTGACATAACGAATTGTACACAAATATATCAGCTTGTTTGCTAATGTCATGCTGTATTCATTACTTGTGCTAGACAAATAAAAAGACCAATAACTATGACATTTATTGAAAAGAAATTCGTTGGTGGGCCGGTTGGTATAGGAACATCAAAAGAGCGTTATGATACCCATTTAGTAAGCGAAGAAGAAGTAGTGCTGGAATTTAAAGGGATTCGAGATGCTGCCGTTTTTACAAATAAACGGGAGTGTAAATTAAACTCTGTCTGGTAATTTATTTCTTCAATTCAAAACTACTGTTTTTTTGATTCCAACTCTTAAATGCTTCTTTGAACCTGGAATAAAATTGGACAAGGGCGGCGAGGCACGAAGCCGTTTATATACCCTTGACCGATTTTAGGCCGGGTTCTTTCTTTGCATTTCAGATTGGATATCAAAGGTCTATCAACATTCTATCCCCAAACCGGATGGCTAGTTGCTGTGCTGTTATTGCC
>JBKEAN010000131.1:0-10815 GCA_047972415.1 Mangrovibacterium sp. | reverse complement strand
TCAACACCGGTGAGTATTTCGGGCAACATTTCAATCACGGTCACCTTCGTTCCCATGGCATTGTAGAAGTCGGCAAACTCGGTACCAATCACCCCACCACCAACGATAACCAAGGATTTAGGACATTCTTTCAGTTGAAGGATTTCACGATTGGTGAGCACTTGAGTTTTGTCCAAACCCGGAATTGGCGGAACAGCCGCTTCGGAGCCAGTACAAATCAACAAGCGTTTAGCCTGGAAGTCTTTGCCATCAGCAGTCAGGCTAATCAGCTCGCCGCGTTTTTCGGTAATCACGGCTTCGGCCATCACCACTTCGGCTTTGGCATGTTTCATTTTGGCACCCACTCCGGCTACCAACTTGCGAACAACCTTGTCCTTGCGCTCCATAATTTTCTTGAAGTCGAAGCTCACGCCACTCACCTCAACCCCGTATTTTGAGGCTTCGTGTGCATACTCCAGCACTTTGGCGGAATTGAGCAGCGTTTTGGTGGGGATGCAGCCCTCGTTGAGACACACGCCACCCAGGGCCCGCTTGTCGAAGATGACCACGCTCAAACCCTTTGCCCCTGCGCGTTCTGCAGCAACATATCCTGCGGGGCCACCTCCCAAAATTGCGATATCGTATAAGTTACTCATTTCTTTTGATATTAGATTTCAGCTGTTAGACCTTAGATTACAGGATGCTACTAACTGCTTCTTCGAAAGCATAAAGTCTTCTTCTCTGTCATCCATTGTCTTCTTTTCTTATATAGTCAGGTTTTCTATTTGTTCTTTAATTTCACGCAGGAAGAGTGTTGCTTCTCCCCCATCCAGAGCCTGGTGATCATAGGTCAGCGAAAGACCCATCATGGGGACAAAACCATACACGCCGTCGCCCAAGTCTTTGGGGCGGGGAACAATGGTACACACACCCAGAATAGCCGTTTGCGGCAAATTAATCACCGGGGTAAATAGTTCTACGCCGTAATTACCAAGGTTCGAAACCGTAAACGACGCGGCTTCAGGCTTCAGTAATTCCGGATCAACATTGCCTTTACGAGCCGCGCCGGCTACCGATGCCAGTTGCGACGACAAACCTTCAATCGACAGGTCGTCGGCGTTTTTAACTGCCGGAACCATCAGTCCGCGTTCGGTATCAACGGCCAAGCCCAAGTGCACTTTTTTGAACCAGCGCATGCTGTCGCCTATAAAGTGGGTGTTCACCTGCGGGTATTTTTTCAGTGCCTTCACAACTGCAAAGCAAACCAAATCATTAATTGTAATATTTTGCGTCATTTCACCGGCGTCAAGTTTCTTTTTGAACTGTTTGCGCAAAGCCATAATTTTTCGTGCATCGGCACTCATGTGATGTGTCAGCTGAGCCGAGTTTTGCAAGGATTGATGCATGGCTTTGGCGATCAACTTCCGGATATTCGGCAGCTTTTTCACTTCAAAATCATCGCCGTAAACGGGGTTGTAATTGATGAGGTCGGCTGCTGCCACGCGACCCCCAAGGCCTGTTGTTTCCTTGGCCGGAACTAAATTTTCGGCTTTTGCCTTTTCGGCTGCCAGTGGCGTCATTTTGGGCAAGCTTTGAGCGGCAGCTTCCACATCCTGCGCAATAATGCGCCCGTGCGGGCCACTTCCTTGTATTTGCTCAAAGGCTACACCCATCTTCTCTGCCATTAGCTTGGCACGCGGCGATATCTTTATTTCGCCGGCTGCTCTTTCTGCTATTGCTGGCTGATCTTGTCCGGCAACAGGAGCCGCTTCGGCCACTACCGGGACACTTGCCGCTTCTTTAACCGGAACTGGTGTGCCACCCGGGCGGAACTCGTCAACCTTCTCCCCCTTGGCTCCCAGTACGGCTACATTGCTCAATACAGGTACCTCGTCGCCAGCCTCGTAAAAAATAGCCAGCAATTCGCCGTCTTCTTTTGCTTCTTCCTCAAATGATGCTTTATCGGTTTCGTAGGAGAACAGGATATCGCCCGTTTTCACCGCGTCACCAACTTTTTTGTACCATTCGCCAATGATACAGGTCTCAACAGATTGCCCCTGACGAGGCAGAATTACCGGACTTGCCATATAGAATTTTATTTCTTCAGTTAATAATTCGTTCTCAAAAGTTTCACTAAGCCCGTAAGTTACTGAAAACTCTCTTCTTTAAGGTCTGTATTTCAAAAAAAAGATGCTACCCCAATTCAACTCGTTCTTGCTGATGCCATTCTTCTTTTAAACTGCTACCCGAGTATTGCCACAGGTACTATTCAATTTATTTAACTAAACTTGTAAAGACAACAACTATTTATACTAAAAAGAAATTTACTATAAAAACCTTAATATATAGGCACTAATGAACTTGTGGCTGTAAACTTATAATTTAAAACTTGTAAATACAAGTTTTAAATTGAATTTTAATATTTTTTCTTAATTTTGAATTTGAAATCGCCCAAAATGCCATTGCCCGTGGCTTTCAGAATGGGATAACCATAAAAAAGGCGAAACGAAGAACCAAAGCTGCAACAGCTTGTAAATACAACAAAAATGACTGAGAATAAACTACCCCAGTACAAAAAGCTGTACGAATCGTTGCGGAAGCACATTTTGGCAGGCGTTTACGAAGAAGGCAGTTTACTGCCATCGGAAAACGAGCTGTGTGCCGTTCACAAGATGACCCGCCCAACGGTGCGACACGCACTGGAGGCCTTGGTGCAAGATGGGTTCATTCAAAAGAAACAAGGGAAAGGAAGCATCGTACGCAAACCGCCCCAGGATATTGGTATCCTTTCGGTTTCGGGAACATCGTCGGCCATTGGCAAAGATTTTTTGCAAACGCAAATTTTACAAAAACCTCAGATTATACCCTGGCCCGAACCCTTTCATTTCGACATTACCGAAATTGAACGCGACTTCGGCTGCATCTATATGGAACGGTTGCGCATTGTAAATGGGCAACCCGTATTTTACGACATTAACCACATTCCCAATTTTAACCTGCCTCGTTTTACCAGCCGCACTTTTGAAAACAAATCGCTGTTCGAAATACTTCGTACCCAATACCAAATTGAAGTAAAAGGAGGCCTGCAAAAGTTAAAAGCCCTGAAAGCCGACGAGAAAGTGGGAAAACTACTGAATATTAAAAAAGGCGATCCGGTGTTATACATCGAACGGCAATTGACCACCAACCGCGAAAATTTCAACATTTATTCCACCATTTATTTTAACTCGGAAAAGCATGCCATTTTTGGAAGCTTCTGAGAAATCTACCTGCCGGTTTAAATCTCAAAAATTGGAATTTGGAATTTGGAATTTTAACAATAAAAAAGGTGGACATCCGTGCAACCACCCCTAACTGCACTTGAAAGCCCCCCTAGAGGAGACCGGACGTCCACCTGAAAGTTTTAGGCAAATAACGAATAATTTTCAGTAAGGTCAACATATTCTACAACACCGAAAACAAAACTGTTTTTTTGCAACCTTTTTTATTCGAGCATTAAAATTTGGGGTCAAATGCACCCTTTTTTCTTTCGGCTTCAAACTTTCAAAATGGACATTGGCTACAAATAAGCACGAATACCTTTCAAAAATAAAATATTCATCCATTATTAAAAGAAATTTTTCATCTTTGCCACTCATTTACAAACAGGTTACAAACATTGCCGACCTGATAAATTTGCGATTGAAAACGGAATAAACCTGACAGGGTAAAATCATTCAGCCGGCAATTCAATTTAAGGAACAACAAAATCCGATTTGAAAAAACGACGTATATGAAGGTTTTGAAATTTGGCGGTACTTCCGTTGGAAGCGTTGAGAACATGAACGCAGTAATGAAACTGATTGCTGACGGAGAAAAAAAACTGGTGGTTTTATCAGCCATGTCGGGAACAACCAACGCATTGGTCGAAATTGCCGACTATCTGTACAAACGGAACAAGGATTCGGCCCTGACTCAAATACTGAAACTGGAACAAACCTACGATGCCGTATTGAAGGAGCTTTACAAAAACAACGACAGTAAAAAAACAGCACAAAAAGCTGTTAAAACCGCCTTCAATACCATTAAGTCGTTTACAGCAGGTGAGTTTTCGGGTATTGGCGAGCGTACAATTGTTGCCCAGGGCGAACTGATTTCGACCGTTTTGTTTGCCGAATTAATGAAAGAAAACGGGTATAAAACCAAACTTCTGCCAGCATTGGACTATATGCGAATTGATGCTGATAAAGCTGCCGACATGCACACCATCCGGCCGCTCATCCAACAAGCATTGAAAACTGCCGGCGATGCCGACTACTATATTACCCAAGGCTTTATTTGCCGCAATGCCGACGGCGAAATCGACAACCTGCAACGCGGTGGTTCCGATTACACTGCTTCGTTGGTTGGTGCGGCCATTGATTCGGAAGAAATCCAGATTTGGACGGATATTGACGGCTTTCACAACAACGATCCCCGCTACGTAAAGAACACAAAAAAAATAGAACAACTTTCGTTTACCGAGGCTGCCGAGCTGGCCTATTTTGGCGCTAAAATACTACACCCGCAAACCGTACTGCCGGCCAAATTGCAAAACATCCCGGTGAGGTTGAAGAACACGATGAACCCAACCGACGGTGGAACCCTGATTACACACGACTCCAGCGGAACCGGCATTAAAGCCGTAGCAGCAAAAGATGGTATTACCGCTATAAAAATTCGTTCGTACCGTATGCTGATGGCCTACGGGTTTATGAAAAACCTGTTCGAGATTTTCGAATTCTTCAAAACCCCGGTTGACATGGTAGCAACGTCGGAAGTGGCGGTATCGGTTACTATTGACAATACAGCCAAACTCGACAGCATTGTTCGCGAACTGATGGAATACGGCGAAGTGGAGGTAGACGAAAACCTGACCATTGTGTGCATTGTTGGCGATCTGATTGCCGATGAGCATGGTTTTGCTGCAAAAGTATTCACCGCACTTCAAGACATTCCCATCCGAATGATTTCGTACGGGGGCAGTCGTCATAACATTTCGGTATTGGTATCGACCAAAGACAAGCAAAAAACACTGCAAGCTTTAAGCGACCAGCTGCTTTCGTAGCCGAAAAACAACAATATGAGATTTAAGAGCCCCGAAATTCAAATTTTCGGGGCTTTCATTATTACCCTTCCAAATGCGTTTGAATCAATTAAATGAGGGTAACAAATTGCTTCGACCTGACAAAAACCATCAAAAATCTAATAAAAACGATAAATAAATGGTTTATTTCTGCTTACAGATTTTTTTAGAATCAAAATAAGTCTACATTTGTCGCTTACACTTTTATTTTTTATTGATTATGAACATTTTTATTGGCAACCTCAACTACGCAGTAACAGAAGATGATATCCGCGAAATTTTTGAGGAGTATGGTGAATTAACTTCAGTTAAATTGATCTCTGACAAATTCACTGGCAAAAGCAAAGGCTTTGGTTTTGTTGAAATGGCTGATGATGCAGAAGCAAAAAAAGCTATTGAAGAATTAAACGGAGCCGAAGTTGAAGGTCGTACCATTGTGGTAAACGAGTCGATCGAGAAAAAACGCGAGCCTCGTGACAACAACCGTGGTGGATTCGGCGGTGGTGGCAACCGTGGTGGTGGCAACTTCCGTCGCGAAGGCAACGGTGGTGGTGGTTATGGTCGTCGTGACAACAATGCCGGTGGCGGTAGCTACGGTCGTCGTGACAACAACTTCCGTTCGAGCTACTAATCGCTTACGACCTGTAGCGCTCTAACAAAATGAGATTAATACGACAATTGAGCAGGGACTTTTGAGTCAGCTCTTCAATTCAAAATATTTTTCACACTTTGTTTTTATACGAAACCCGGAGTCACACTCCGGGTTTTTTCGCTTCGGTACTTCGGGATTTTTTCCCCGCTATGGTGTAACCAAAAGTTTTAAATCGAAAACACGGGAGTTGGCCCGATACGGGAAGTCAATTCAATCCGAAATCGTTCGCGCAAGGATTGAAACTGGGCATCAGCCAATTCGGGGCTATTGTTTTCGCCCGAAAGGTGACTCAAAAAGATAGCCGACAATTGGTGGCCGGCAAACTCGCTCGCAAGTTCGAAGGCTTGTGCGTTGGACAAATGCCCGTTAGAAGAAGCCACCCGTTGTTTCAGATAGTACGGATACGGCCCGTTCCACAACATGTTATCGTCGTAGTTGCTTTCCAGAAAAACCGCATTGCATTGGCCAAAATGTGCTTTCACCCGATCACAGGCTTCGCCAATATCAGTCATTACGCCAATGTTTCTCCCTTCAAACCCAATGCGGAATGAGCACGCATCGGCGGCATCGTGCTGTTTCGAAAATGGAAAAACGTCGAATTCGCCCAATCGAAACGACAAATCCGGTTCGAACCAAACCACACGGTCGGGTTTCTCGGCACGGCTCATCGCCAAAAATGTTTTTTTTGTGATGTACACGGGTACCTGTAAACGCTTGCTCAACACGCGGGCTCCCCGGCAGTGGTCGGCATGTTCGTGAGTAATTAGTATTGCCTTAATTTTTGCCTGGTCAATTCTACAGCTTTGAAAGCGCATTTGCAGCTGCCTTGCCGACAGGCCGGCATCGACCAGCAAGGCTTCAGTGTTGTTACCAATGTAATAGCAATTCCCGTTGCTGCCCGATGCCAGGGCACAAATTTCCAATTTACTCATGTTCAAACTCAATGCGGGACAAAATTTCCTGAAGCCGGATATTGGTGCCGGTAATAATGTAGCTGGCCTGTTCGTAGTAGGGCCGGCGCTTTGCCAACATTCCTTCAATAAAACGAACCAACTCTTCGGGCGACTTTCCTTTCACCAACGGGCGTTCTACTTTTGCGGCCAGCAAGCGTCTGCCCAACTCTTCGGCTTCCACGTCCAGGAAAATACAAATACCAGTGCGGTTCATTACCTCCATATTGTCGAAAAAACAGGGTGCGCCGCCTCCAGTGGCAATTACAATATCCTCAAACTCCGAAACTTCGTGCAGGCAGGCCTGTTCTTTCAACCTGAACCCGGCTTCGCCCTCTTCCTCAAATATTTGAGGAATGGTTTTGAAGTACTTTTTCTCCAGGTACTTGTCCATGTCCAAAAAGGACAGGCTTAACTTTTGGGCCAACTCTTTTCCTAAAGTTGTTTTGCCGCAGGCCATATAGCCAATTAAATAGATTCTCATTCAGAACAGCGACATTTGGTTCTTATCTTCTTCATCATCGCCTTTCCGGTTTATTTCAAACGGGATATCTTCCGTGTCGGGTTCAGGCGCTTCTTCCGGTTGGGCAATTTCGTCCTCGTCTTTCACTACTGGCTCAATTTCGGTAATATTTTCAACCTCGTAATTGGTGAGGCGTTTCCCCCGTGCCTTGTATGATTTGACGCTGATAAACTCAGCAACTTCGATAATTTCGTTTTCGCGCTGAGCATTTTTCCCGCCAAAGGTAATCTCGAAACGCGGATAATGTACCCATGTAATACTCAGCAGCTTATTGTCTGGAAAATCGCCAATAAAACCAACGCGGCGACCCTGGATTTCTTCAATCTCGAAGCGCTTCAAGTAGTAAAACTGCTGTTCGCCGTCGTAATAAACAACCGAAGCCACTTTACCCGGATTGTATTTTTCAATGGCCAGCATGTCCTGATCAAAGTGGTTGCTTAGGTCGAAGGTATACAGTTGGTAATCGCCATTTTTGTACAGTACCAAAATTTGATCGTCGCCCTGAAACTCGCCCAGGTACTTGCCCCGTCCGTCGGAATTGAGGCGTAGCACATCGGGGTCGAACCAAATTTTACGTCCGCCAAGGGTTGAAACCCCTTTCTCCTTCAATACAATTTTATGAACCTCGAATTTCGACAGGATATTTCCCATGGAACCGCGCCCTTTGATGGCCAGGTCGCTGAAATCGACCTCGTACATTAACCGTTTTAGCCGGGCTTTCGGCTTCAGGGTCACACGTAAGCTTTCGGCTTCGCCATTTGGATTTTCGCTGAAATACCAAATACGCGACCCCTCTTTCCCTTGTGTTAAATCGTATTCCTTATCGCGGGTGACACCGGTTACTGCAAAACGTTTCATGTAGAAGAACCCATTTTTGCCATCGCGGTACACCACATTATAAATGGTGCGGCTGTCGTTTTTCCGGAAAACAGCCAGGTGCTGAACATTTTTGCCAATAAAAGCCTTGTCGCTCACCTTGGTAATAAAATAAGTTCCATCTCTTCGGAAAACAATAACATCGTCAATATCAGAACAGTCGCAAACATACTCTGCTTTTTTTAGACTGGTTCCCATAAAACCCTCTTCGCGGTCGATGTAGAGCTTTTCGTTAGCCACCACCACTTTGGTTGCAACAATATTTTCGAAATTACGCAGTTCTGTACGACGCTCTTTACCCTTACCAAATTTTGTTTTAATGCGTTCAAAATAAGCAATCGTAAACGGAACGATATGCAGGATATTGTGGTCAATTTCTTTTATTTCTTCCAGAATACCATGCATGTATTCTTCGGCCTTGTCTGAGTTGAATTTCAGTATCCGGGCCATGCGGATTTCCATCAGTTTCAGGATGTCTTCGCGGGTCACCTCGCGTATAAACTTCGGTTTCCACGGCTCCAGGCGTTTGTCAATATGGGCCACCGCTTGATCCATGTTCTCCGACTCTTCAAACGCTTTATCCTTGTATATCCGCTCTTCGATAAAGATTTTTTCGAGCGATGCAAAATGAAGGGCTTCCTGCAACTCGCTTTTGCGAATCTCTAGTTCCAGCTTCAGCAAATCGAGGGTTTGTTCTGTATTGCGCTTCAATATTTCGCTAACCCCCAGAAACAGCGGCTTGTCATTTTCAATAATGCAACAGTTCGGCGAGATGGATATTTCGCAATCAGTGAACGCATACAACGCATCAATGGTTTTGTCAGACGAAACACCCGGGGCCAGGTGAACTAAAATTTCAACCTTATCTGACGTATTATCGTCAATATGTTTTATTTTAATTTTGTTCTTCTCGTTTGCCTTAATAATTGATTCAATTAGCGTTCCGGTAGTTTTACCAAATGGAAGATCGGAAATCACCAAGGTTTTATTGTCGAGTTTATCAATCTTGGCCCGCACTTTTATAGCTCCGCCCCGCAAGCCGTCGTTGTATTTAGACACGTCAACCGAGCCGCCGGTCGGAAAATCAGGATAAAGCACAAAATCATTGCCTTCGAGGTAAGCAATTGAGGCATCGATTAATTCGAGAAAGTTGTGCGGCAAAATTTTCGAAGCCAGGCCAACAGCAATCCCCTCAACGCCTTGCGCCAGCAACAGCGGGAATTTCACTGGCAGTGTAACCGGCTCGCGGTTCCGTCCGTCGTAGGATAGCTTCCACTCAGTTGTTTTAGGATTAAAAAGCACTTCGAGGGCAAACTTGGACAGGCGCGCTTCAATGTATCGCGGAGCAGCAGCGCCGTCGCCGGTAAAAATGTTCCCCCAGTTACCCTGCTGATCAATCAGCAAATCTTTTTGTCCTAGTTGCACCAGCGCATCGCCGATGGAGGCATCGCCGTGGGGATGGTATTGCATGGTTTGCCCGATGATATTGGCCACCTTGTTAAAACGGCCGTCATCCATTTCCTTCATGGCGTGCAAAATCCGCCGTTGAACCGGTTTCAATCCATCGTTCACGTAGGGTACGGCGCGCTCCAGAATTACGTACGAAGCGTAATCCAGAAACCAGTTTTTATACATGCCCGACAAGTAGGTGATGTTGTCGGTTTCTTCCGATGCCGTTTGTTCGTTTTTTATATCGTCTTCACTCACTATGTTGCGTTTTTCGTTTCAGTTTGATGACGTTTACATCTCGTCCTTTTCAACGTACAGGTTATCAATAATGAAGTCCTGCCGATCCGGTGTATTTTTTCCCATGTAAAATTCGAGCATCTGCGTCACCGACTCGTGTTTTTTCATCACCACGGGCTCCAGGCGGATGTCGGCCCCAATAAAATTCTTGAATTCGTCGGGCGAAATTTCACCCAAGCCTTTAAACCGGGTAATCTCGGCCGCTTTGCCGCATTCGTCAATCGCCGAAACCCGTTCGTCGTCGGTGTAACAGTAAAAGGTTTTCTTTTTGTTGCGTACCCGAAACAAGGGGGTTTGCAAAATATAGAGGTGCCCTTTTTTTACCAGTTCGGGAAAAAACTGCAAAAAGAACGTAATGAGCAGCAAACGGATGTGCATCCCGTCCACATCGGCATCGGTGGCAATAATCACCTTCGAGTACCGCAAATCGTCCATGCTCTCCTCAATATTGAGGGCGGCCTGCAACAGGTTGAACTCTTCGTTTTCGTATACTACTTTTTTTGTCAGACCATAGGTGTTCAAGGGTTTGCCCTTCAAACTAAATACGGCCTGTGTATTCACATCGCGCGATTTGGTGATGGAACCGCTGGCCGAATCACCCTCGGTAATAAAAATGCTCGAATCTTCTTTCCGATCGTTTTTATCGTTGAAATGAATGCGGCAATCACGCAATTTGCGGTTATGCAGGTTGGCCTTTTTAGCACGTTCGCGGGCCAGCTTTTTCACGCCCGAAATAGCTTTGCGCTCGCGCTCCGATTCTTGAATACGGCGTAGCAACACTTCGGCAACTTCCTGATTTTTATGCAGGTAATTATCGAGCTCTTTCGCTACAAAATTGGCCACATGGTTTCTAACCGTCGGGCCATCGGGACCAATATCGCGCGACCCAAGCTTGGTTTTTGTTTGCGACTCGAACACGGGCTCTTCCACCTTAATTGCCACTGCCGCAATAATCGACGCGCGAATGTCGGATGGATCGAAGTCC
>JBKEAN010000130.1:0-11455 GCA_047972415.1 Mangrovibacterium sp. | reverse complement strand
GCCATCCACACCGTGCGGCTAAACATTACACCCGGTATCCGGCTGCGGCAAATGGCTCAAAACGTAAGCGTGGCCCGCGTGCAAGGCGCCAGCCCGCAACCCGACCCGCTGTACCTCGACGACCTGGGGAGCGGCACCCGCAACGATACCCTCAGCCCCGGCAACATTGCCCAGCTAAAAGGGAGCCGATTGAAGTTTGACCCCGTCGACCCGGCGCAAGGCATTTTTGTGCTGGCCGCCGACGGCAGCGCGAAACCCGGGTGCAAACCGTGTCGAACAACAAACCCTCGCAGCTCGACTTCCTGGTACCAGCCCTGGCTGCCGGGACTTATCGGGTTGAGGTTCGGGCACGGGTAAACAATGCCAGGGATATCCGTAAAGGAACACTTCCGGTAGAACTAAGTGTGGTGTGAACCATTGGGAAAATTGTGGCGCCCAAAGGCGCGACAGTTTTCCCTTATGCCCACGCGGTGGCCTCACCTTAGGGTCATTACGCGGCCGCATCAACTTGATGCGACGGTCGCATAGCCTTGACAACGGTGACGAGCAGCCTTAACAATTCCTCCTCACAGCCTTGATGCGGCGCCCAAATCAACTTGATGAGGGTTTAGAACATGCTAAACAATGAAAAACACAGCCCGGTTAACGGGAATAAATAAGCATCTGTAAACTAAAAACCTTTAACTAACCACACGATGAAAAAGATAATTATTCTCTCCATTTTATGCCTTGTACTTAGCCCGGCTTTTGCCCAAATTAAAGTGGCCAGTAACAATTATGTTGGTATCCGCACTACAGCACCGGCGAACTACCTGGACATTAACTCCCCCTGGACCCGTTCGTATTACAGCACTAAAAACCCGCTAATCATTAGCCACTGGGGTACCGACCCGCGTTTATGCAGTACCTCCGCCATTGTATTTTACAACACCGCTACAACCGGGTTTATCGATATTCAGTGTAAAACACTGTACGAAAACTCCGATGCTACAGCCAAAGAAAATATTACTTCGTTAAGCTCGGGCAAGAATAAAACATCCGCTGAAACCAACATCGACAAAATCAAAAAACTAAATGGGGTGAACTATACCTGGAAAGAAGACAAACAAAAGAAGCTACAAGCCGGTTTTCTCGCCCAGGAAGTGGAAAAGGTAATCCCCGAAGCAGTAATCACTGCTGATAGTACCCAAATCAAGTCGATGGCCTACGATGCCATTATCCCCTACCTGGTTGAAGCCATTAAGGAACAGCAAGCCGAGATTGAAGCGTTAAAAAAGCAACTGAACAAGTAAAACCAGAGCCCCCATGAAAAAAATCTTGAGCTTGCTGCTTGTTGCCTTGGCTTTGGCAGCACCTGCGGCTTTACAAGCCCAGAGTAAAGTCCGGTTTGAATATGACGGCTCCGGTAATCGGAAACTGAGAACTATAACACTGAGTACCTCCCCTACAATGGCCTCGAAAAGTCAGATGCTGGAGCCCGAAGAACTGAAAACCGAATTAGGCGATCAGGAAATCCGTATTTATCCCAACCCCACCAAAGGCCTGTTGCGGATTGATATTCCGAACCTGGACGGTACAAACATTACGCTGGATATATTCGACAGCCACGGACGTTTGCTTATCCGAAAGGATGCACAGGCGATTGGTAACCAACTCGATTTATCGGCCTACCCGTCGGGGATGTACCTCCTGCTTATCCGGACAGAAAATGACAAGCAGGAGTGGAAGATTATTAAAGAGTAACCCTAAAATGCGAATCCGATGAAACAATTATACCTGAGTCTTTTGATTCTGGCCGGAGCCTGTGTTTCTGCGTTTGCCCAGCCCGCTGATTTAATCCTCAGTACTGCCGAAAGCGGCACCCAGCTCCACCAGGCCACCAACAGCATTACCTTTGCAGCTGGCTATTCTTATACACCAAGCGGAGGAACAATGACGGCTGAAATTGTTTCGGGAGGAAGCTCTGTTGGGGACACCCAACTGAACCCGATCATTGCCGGACAATACAGTTCGGATTTCCAGTATACCAATACCCAAAATACAACCGGTTTTACAAACCAGTATGTAGGCCGCTCTAGCAATGACGTGTTTTACCAGTTTACGCTGACCTCAGCCATGGAGGTAACCATGACCCATTGCGGGTCAGCCTTGTCGGATACGTATATGCACTTATTGGGTGCTTCGGGCAATCTCATTGTAAGCAATGATGATTACAGTGGTGAGGGATCGTGCGATTCACGATATCATTCATTTATTCAGAGTCAGCTATCAGCAGGAACTTATTATGTGGTTTCTGAAGGTTACAGCGGGAATGGCTCGATACAGACCAATATTTCGGGGATTGTGCCCGATCCACTAGAAATTACGCCTCCCGTGGCAAGTTCTCCAATCACCCCAGGTATTGTCAATGGGAACCTCGATGTTAGCCCTTCGGGGGCAGCGACATACCAGGTGCCGTTGACCTTACCTCCTGGCACGGCCGGAATGACCCCGGAATTGTCATTCGTATATAACAGCCAAGGTGAGAATGGACTCTTGGGGGTTGGGTGGAGTATTTCCGGTTTGTCTTCAATAAGCCGGGCACCTTCCACCTTTTACCATGACGGGCTGATCAAGACGGTTACCCTTAATCTACAGGACCGATTTATGCTCGATGGACAACGATTGATTTTAGTTGACGGAACTTATGGAGCAGATGGTTCAGAATACAGAACCGAGACAAATGATTTTTCCAGAATTATTGCCTATGGAGGAAATGGCACTGGCCCGGAGAAATTTAAAGTCTGGACCAAATCAGGGTTGATCAAAGAATATGGTTATACCACCGATTCCAGGATCGAAGCACAAGGTAGTACTGCCGTTTTATACTGGCAGTTGAACAAGGTTACCGACTCAAAGGGGAATTACATCAACTTCCTTTACACCGAAAACAACCCTAATGGGGAATTTCGCCCGCTCCGAATTGAATATACCGGTAACAGCAGCGCCGGCTTGTCCCCTTACAGTAAAGTTGAATTTATATATGAGAACAGGACCGACCAAACGGCGATCTATTTGGCCGGATCCATTTCAAAGGTGACACAAAGGTTAAAGGAAGTGAAAGCTTATTACAACAATGAGCTATGTAAGCGATATGCCGTCACCTACAGTTACATGGGCGAAGGCAGCAGATCTCATGTAACTGACATTAAGGAATATGACTCCGACAACACAGCTTATTATAACCCCTTAACATTTGAATGGCAGGAGGAAATCCCCGGGTTGACAAATGAAATTTATGATAATTCTTATTACCCAGCACTGTATGCCACTCATAATTGCCAGTTTTATACCGGTGATTTTAACGGTGACGGACGAATGGACTTTGTGACTATTCCGATAAAAGATTTTCCGGAAGATCCTGCCACATGGACTGGTTTTCGATTGTTTTTAGCAAAAGAAGATGGATTAGGTTTTGAATATGAGTCATCTGCAGCTTATACCTACAATCTTGATTTTAAAAATGTATTGGTGGGCGATTACAATGGAGATGGAAAATCGGATATTGTAATCCATTCAACTTATTCAGGCAATCCTTCTTCCGATTCGTACATGTTATTTAAAGCACAGGAAGACCAAAATGGAAATATCTCGCTCCACCATGAACCTCATGAATTCATAAAAATAGTTCCCAAGACTCAGCAATGCGAAATGCTGACAGGTGATTTTAACGGCGACGGAATTAGCGATCTGTACTTTAGGAATGACGGCAGCTCTTACAATGACTTTTTATTGGGTACACCTGCCGGAACCTTTATTACACATAGCCATTTTGCTTCAGGAACAGGCAAAGTACAGGTTTATGGAGATTACAATGGTGACGGAATCAGTGATTTTGTCTTATTTAACGGTATCTCATGCTTTATCTTCAACGTCAAATTAGCACAGGGGAACCTATATACCCCCCAATTTGAAAGATTAAACGGCTCATACAGTTTTGCATTTCCATCCACCAACATCTACCGGTTTGGAGATTTTAACGGAGACGGAAAAACAGACCTTATCGCTTTTGGCAAGGAAGGCGACCCGGCATGGACCAACTGGAGCATTTGGTTTGCAAAGGGAGGAAGTTTCGTGAAGGTTGATTTTTCTTCGAAAAAAGATATCCGGAAAGATAAAATAGAAATTCAAGACTTTAATGCTGATGGACGTTCGGATATCCTGATCATCGCAGGGGAAGACAGCGGCTGGCAGGGAAGAGAATTGTACCTGGCTAATAATGCAGGAACAAACTTCGTTCAGGCAGATGAAGGACCAATCTATCCATCGACTGGCCAACGTTTCTATTTTGGGGACTTTTCAGGGGATGGGGCCGCCGATTTTTTTATCGTTGACAATGAAAAAGGCCAGGCGATGGCTTATTGGAAAGGTTACCAGTTATACCACAAAGGACGGCAAATACAGGATTTAATCAGCAAGGTTACCGATGGCATGGGGCTGCAAACCAAGTTGACATACAAACCATTGACTGCCAATTCTGCCTATGAAAAATATAAAACTTCTGAATACCCTATTACTGATATAGAAGCGCCATATTTTGTTGTTGACAGTGTATTCCGGGAGACGGGGGCAGGAGATTTTCTGAGCACGGCCTACCATTATTCCGGCGCTGTTGCACATAGGTTGGGGAAAGGATTCCTGGGGTTTCAGAAAATCGAAGCGAAAGATGTTTCTACGGGGATTAAATCGATCCAAAATTACAGTTTCGACAATGCCTGGTTTTCTCCCCAGTTGGTATTGACCGAGCAACGGCTTACAAATGGCACGCTGATAGGGAAAACCAGTTATCAGTACGATTACAAAACGATAGCCGGCACAAAGGTATTTTTCCCGTATACATCAGAAATTACCACAGAATATCGTGAGTTGGATGGAACATTGTATAACACTGTTGTAACCGGTTTTACTTATGATGACTATGGCAATGTTTTGACAACAGATGTGAATTACAACAGTGGGTTTGCCACCGAAACATCCACAAATCAGTATGATAACATCATTGCTGCTGACAAGTGGCACCTTGGACGCTTACGGCGGTCTATCGTCATAAAAATCCGGAGCGGCAAACCATCGGTAACCCGGGTGTCCGCTTTCGAGTACAATAGCATTTCCGGGCTTTTGGAAAAAGAGATCGTGGAACCGGACAATCCCACCTACAAATATGAAAAAGTTTATATCCATGATGCTTTCGGAAACATTACTGAAACCCGGTATAAGCGTAGCGGGATAGATGACCGGTACACCTCTTCGGAGTACGATCCCAAAGGGCGGTTTGAGGTGAGCACGGAAAACGTCCTCGGGCATACGGCAGCCAAACAATACGACGACTATTTCGGGAATGTCAATGAGTCTGTCAGCGCCAATAACCTGAGAACTCAATACTTTTACGATAAATTCGGGAACCTTGAAAAAACGATCGCAGCCGATGACAATATGGCCGTTTCGGTTAGGCGCTGGGTGGAAGAAACCGACGATGATGCACCGGCGGGGGCAGTTTATTATAGCTGGGCGCAAGCCTCAGGTGGTCCGGTTGGTAAAGAATATTACGATAAGCAAGGGCGCTCGCTCAGGAAAGTCACAACCGGGTTCGAGAGCAAGGTAATATACGTAGATGCCGAATATAATGAAATCGGCCAGGTCGAAAGGGTATCAGACCCGTATTTCAAAACTGGGGGAACACCTATTTGGACAGCTTACGAGTATGACGTTCTGGGAAGGGTAAAAAAAGAAACCCTGCCGGGAAGCCGGGTAACCACCACTACTTACAATGGTCTGGAAACGTCTATTGCCGGGCCATTGGGGAAAACAATGACCAGAAAGACCGATGTGCTGGGGAACCTGCTTGAGAGCAAAGACCACAACAAGGAAACTGTTACATACGATTATTACAGCTCGGGACTGGTCAAAGAAGTAAAAGCGCCGGGAAACGCTTACAGTATTTTAATGGAATATGACTTGTTGGGAAACCAGGCACTGCTGGACGACCCCAACTTGGGGGCTATCCACTACCAGTACAATGTCTATGGCGAGTTATTGTCGCAAACAGACCAATTGCATACCACCACTTTAGAGTATGATTTGTTGGGAAGGTTGCTAAAAAGGACTTCGCCCGAAGGGGTCACCAACTGGGTTTATGACCTGGATTTTATTGGAGAACTCTCATCAGTCAGTGGCCCGGATGGGATCAGCCAGGCCTATGCCTACGACACCTATGGCCGGCTGGAAGAAGTGCGGGAAACCGTTGACGGCGACCTGTATATCACCGACCATACGTATGACGATTATGGGCGTGAAGATCAACTGGCCTACCCCTCGGGATTTACCGTGAAGCATGTTTATGACAACAACGGTTACCTGACAGAAATCCAGCGGGTAAGCGATTCAGAGGTGCTTTGGGAAGCGCAGGAAGCCAATGCCCGCGGGCAATTGGAAAGGATGCAACTGGGCAATGGTCTGGTTACCCAAAAGACACATGATGTCAACACTGGTTTTGTGGATCGGATTCAAACAGGAGCTATTCAGGATTACAGGTATATGTGGGACAATCGCGGCAATTTACTGCAACGGCAAGATTTCCTGAAGTCGTTGACCGAGGACTTTACCTATGATGACCTCGACAGGTTGGAAACTAGCGCTGTCAGCGGTTATCCAACAATATCAATTAACTATGATGCATTGGGGAACATTACCGGTAAATCGGACGTGGCCAGCGGCACCTTTACCTACGGCCTGAATGCCGGGAAAAATGCATTGACGGGCGTTACAGGTAGCACAGGGGCTATTTCGTCTTTACCACAAACAGTCAACTACTCCTCATTCAACAAGGTGACCAGCATCCGCGAAGGGAGTGACCACGAAGTCCAGTTTGTTTATGGGCCCGATTATTCGCGTAAGATTTTGAAACGGTTTGTGAACAGTAGCCTGGTTTCTACGAAAATATACTCCGGCTTGTACGAGCGGGAAGAAACCGGGGGTAATGTAAAGGAAATCCACTACCTGAACGGAGGCGACGGCTTGTTTGCCATTTACACCATCGAAAACGAAACCACAAGCAACACGGCCTACGTGCTTAAAGACCACCTGGGATCGATCTCTTGCCTGATCAATGAAACCGGAGTGCTTATTGAAGAACTGAGCTTTGACGCTTGGGGGCGCCGGCGCGACCCCAACAACTGGCAACCTTTGCCCCAGCCCGGCAGTTACACAACCTTACGAGGATATACCGGGCACGAACATATCGATATCGCCGCTTTGGTGAATATGAACGGGCGTATTTACGACCCGGTAGTGGGGCGGTTCCTAAGCCCCGACCCCTTTATGCAAGCGCCGGATTATACACAAGGCTTAAACCGCTATAGCTATTGTTTGAATAATCCGCTATCTTTGATCGACCCGAGCGGTTATTCCTGGCTCAGCCGTAACTGGAAATCATTGGTAGCTACGGCGGTTGCCATAACAGTGACGATCGCCACGGCCGGTACAGGCACCATCCTGCTTGGGCAGGCAATATTAAGCGGCGCTTTGGGCGGTTTTGCCGGCGGGGTTACAGGTTCTTTGCTTAATGGCGGAAGTATTGGCAATGCTTTGGTTTCCGGGGTGATTGGAGGCGTGATTGGAGGCCTCGCGGCGGGCGGGGCCAACCTGATCGGAAACGCCGCCCAGGGGCTGGGAAGCTTCCAGAAAGAGCTGGCACGCAGTTTGGCGCATGGCACCCTTGGCGGGCTGACCAGCATAGCACAGGGAGGCAAGTTCAAGCACGGGTTCTATGCAGGGGCGTTTGCCTCCATGGCCGGTTCGGGTATGCAGGCTTCCAAGTGGGGTGCATTCCAAACCGCTTCCGGGCAACTGGTCACTGCGGCGGTGGTTGGAGGAACAGCTTCCGAGCTTGGAGGTGGCAAGTTCGCCAATGGCGCGGTAACGGGTGCTTATACGATGTTGTTTAATCATATGCAAGATCACTCGAAAGTTAAGAAATTTCAAGAGAAATATTTTGGTGATGTTGACGGATTAAGAAATATCTATACCGATGCTGTTCCCGATGGTTATGAACTGGATGGAGTTTTTTTTAGTAAACCTGGTCAGAGTCGGATAGCTGGAGCCACAGTCTATGTTGGCGAGAGCATGTCAGATGTGTATTTGAGTCCATTTGCCACAAAAAATGCGTTCAATTTATATGAAGTTTTAGGACATGAAATGATACACGTAGCACATCACAATCGTTTCCTTGATAACTTTAGTCGTGGCAGTTCAGAATTTGCTGCGTATAATTGGTCTTTTAATGTGAACAAAAATCTATATGGATCACCTGATCAAGGCATATTGAATCTACGCCGTTCTTATTTGAAATTTAATAATAATAGTTACAATTACGACAAATTCGGCTTTAACACTCAAATACCAAGAAGTTTATGGGACTGGTAAAAAAACTAGTAATAATAACTGCGGTAATTCTATTTCTTATGATTAGCTGCAAAAGAGGTGCTAAGGATGGAGTACTCATATCTATCCAATATGAGAGGATCAAGGAATGTGATGGAAATTGTGATGAAGTTGTAATAACACTGGAAAACAAAACTAAAAGAGACATCTTACTATTACAGGGTGAAGTATCACTAGAACCTAGCCTTTACCAATACAAGAAAGGCAATAATGTTATAATTGATTCATCATTAATACCTTCGTGGTCATTAAAACTTCCGCCTAGTGAGCCACCTTCATGGCTTAACAAACCATCAATTATCGCCGATACTCTTATTGATGAGAGACTTTATCCAGAGTCAAAAAGGCTACTCTCACATTTGGAGGAAGAATGTAGAAAAAGGAAAAACCTTAATGATGTCTATATTGAAGATTTGTTAATATTTTTCAATAAAACAATATTCTTGAAAAAGGATAGTGTGTGGGTGAAAAAATTTAAGTACAATTTTGATCTCCCATCTAATGATTCCACTCTGTATAAACTTAAAGTATCATATCCAAATGAGAATTACGGTTTGAATATTATTCAGGATCAATTGAGTTTTATTGAGGATACATTGAACGTTAAGCTCCCTGAGTGTCTAGATGGATATTATATTTGGTTGAATACCACCAGTGCTGAACTATCTATTTCCCCATATCGAACGATAGAGAGGTAAAGAGACCGTCCTCGCTGGAGTGGGTCTCTGAGCCGTGCCTTGCTCTGAAAAAGCAAAAGTTTGCCTTGATGGGCAAGGCACAAATTGCCACCTGCCCCTCGTCTTAGCTTTAGCGGTGACGAGGGGTTTGCTCCCTCTCAAACAAAAGGTGGCTATTACCCTGATTCGGAATTATTTATAGGGGGCAAAACGCTGAAAGCCGATATCTTATATAGGAATTACGGAGATAATGTAGTAACTTTTTTTGGCTGGCCAAGAAGTCAACCCTTTACTGCAGTAACACCCGCGGGTCCAAAAATACAGGCATACACAATATTTATGAAGAATAATGTTGGTGGTGAAAAGGTATTTTTGTTTTTCAAAAATGAGCAACATTATTCACACTTCTATAATTATATCTTAGGAAAATGAAAGCCAAAATTGTATTAATATTAGTTTTTCTTTTCATTATTGTTCTCGTTTTGTCTATAAAATATACTCAATATACTCGTATCAAATCTGACGAAATGCTGGAAACATATCGTTCTGTAGAGAATATGATATCAGAATACTATTATAAGTATTGGGATGTCCCGGACAAAGAAGATTTAATAACCTTTGTTGAAAATCGAGAAGATAAGGAAGAAAACAAGAAAGTCGGTGATTGCTTGAATTATCCGGGATTAACAATTATTGCGGATAGTTTAGATAATTATGTTCTGATAAAGTTATTTAGTGATAACAAAAATGTCTTTAATAAGAACACTCTTTTACTTAAAGACATGAATTTCTTTGATTTCTTGATAAAAAAGGAAATTCTTGTAAGTCAACAACCTGTTGACGATCTATGTTCTTATTTTGAGTATAAATTTTTTGTTGACAAGGAACCTTATGAGAATGATACTTTAAAGAAGAAAATTCATGCATTACTTGTAAAATTATTTCGAGATGAAAAAAGAGTCGACATGAAAACTGCCGAGAGGTGCATGCTTAAATGTACTGTCACAGATTCCATTAATGTAAGCTTATCATTGGTTTGTGGTGAAATTGATGCTGATTTTCCTTTTAATGAATTGCAAAGTGCAATAAAGGATATTTTAGCTGAAGATAATATGTTTAAACTTGTTGATAGGTTCTATTTCCCTCTATATTATTAGATTTGATATTCAAAGTTCATAATAGGATGCCATCTTTTTCGAAAAAGATGGCATCCTTATGACAGGAGTTTGGCGCACGGCACCCTTGGTGGCTGACCAGCATAGCGCAGGGCGGCAAGTTTAAGCACGGGTTCTATGCAGGGGCGTGCCTCCATGGCCGGTTCGGGCATGCAGGCTTCCAAGTGGGGCGCATTCCAAACCACTTCCGGGCAACTGGTCACAGCGGCAGTGGTTGGCGGCACAGCTTCCGAGCTTGGAGGCGGCAAATTTGCCAATGGCGCGGTTACCGGGGCCTATACGATGTTGTTTAATCATATAGCGCATCGGACGGAAGATCAGCAAAAAACACAATCAGGGGGAGATGACAGGGAATTTCCATCTTTTTCAGAGTTATGGGAAAATTATCAAAATGATGTGAATGGAGTTCATCAACATCCAAGTTCTGATCCCTATCCGAATCAATGTGCAATTAGACTGGGTTCTTGCTTACAAAAATCAGGTGTTGATATGAGTAATTATAAAACTGGACCAATGACTTCGGAAGGTTATCCTCGTGGGGCAAAAAGTTTAGCAGATTGGCTTTGGAGTAATTATGGCA
This sequence comes from Mangrovibacterium sp., assembly GCA_047972415.1. Taxonomy (GTDB): domain Bacteria; phylum Bacteroidota; class Bacteroidia; order Bacteroidales; family Prolixibacteraceae; genus Mangrovibacterium. The sequence continues at coordinate 545 of JBKEAN010000130.1, read as the reverse complement.
GGCCAAAAATAATTACACAAACCTTGTTTCAAAGTCAACATTGGGACCAAACAGGCAGTAAGCATTCGCTAAACCCCGTATATTTTTCCTGCCAATGAGTTTTTAAGTTTGCTCTGAAACAAAAATGAAACAGAGATGCTCAATGCTCAAAAATTCCTGTCGATTTATCATGATTACCTGGCTTCGGGGCTGACTGTCCGGGATTATTGTGCCAACCAGCACATGAACGAGGCCCGGTTTTATTACTGGCAAAACAAACTAAAAGACCAACTTCCACCCAAGCAGGGCTTCATCCCGGTTGTTTTCAATCCCAGGCAGCAAACTTCTGCTGTTCCCTTTTCCTGCGCAAACAAACAACATCAACACCCCGGCACCAAGGGAGAACTCTGTTGCGAGATTAGCTATCCCAATGGCATTTGCGTGAAGTTGAGCGGAATGACTGATGCCGATATTCTGCGTTCATTGCTTCAGCTAACCGGGCAGTAGTATGTTCAGCCTGACCACCTCGATGAACTACTACCTGTATGCACATCCCACCGACATGC
>JBKEAN010000129.1:0-21961 GCA_047972415.1 Mangrovibacterium sp. | reverse complement strand
TTTTTGAATTGTGATTTATGAAAGTTGATACAGCCTTTGCAGCTGTTGGTTCTTTAATTGTTTGAGATTTTAAAATCGAAGTTTTGTGTTTTCAGCAGACGAAAACGTTTGGGGCAGTCAAGCCGATCAACAAACAGTTCTTTTAGCTCGGAGATTTCGAAGGGTGTAAAATTCAGCATCAGGCTTTCGTGGTTTATCGGTATCATTACCCGGTATTGCCCGTTTGCCTCTTCGTTTTGACTCGCCCAGTAGGCAGCATCCAGTTGCTGAATGTACTTTTGAATGTTTTGGTATTGTTGCGGCTGAAAGGAAAAGCTCAGGTTCTTGTAGTCAACGTGAATTTTATTGCATTCCGAGCATTTGTATATTCGACCGTTAGTGGTTTGATTAATAGTGATTTCACTTTCCCTTCCGTCCATTCGTTCTATTTTTATTTAAACCGGTTTAAAATAACGAATTATTTGGGAGCCTTGCAAATCGGTTCATATTGGGATTTTTCAGTATCTTGTTTTCTTCATCCGCAAATAATTTGTTTTTAAGTTGCCGGATGGAACTCACATATTGCCGAAAATTATTTTCATTGGTGTTTGCGTTGCCGCGCAACATGTTCGTTTCATTTTTTTAGTTTTGAGGTAATAAAAAGCAGCACATGGATATCGATTGGACAGCCCAACTTCAACCTTTATTTGAGCAATATGGCAATCGGCAACACCCGCTTGATTACAAAACTCGCTACCAATTGGCAGTGATGGTCGTTTTATCGGCTCAGGATTCAGATAAACATATCAACGAATTGGCACCGCTTTTCTTCGAAGCCTATCCCAACATGAAAGCACTGGCAACCGCCGAAGCGGAAGATTTGCACAAGCTTATCGGTTCGGTACGCAATTTTGGTAATAAAGCAAAATGGCTGGTAAAAATGGCAAGGGAACTGGGCGACGATGAAAAAATTCCGCACACCATGCCCGAGTTAACCAAACTCCCCGGCTTAGGGCGTAAATCGGTCAATGTGATTATTCGGGAGTCGGGTGGCGAGGCCGAAGGCGTTATTGTTGACCTGCATGTTTTACGCGTTGCACCCCGGCTTGGAATTGCAGAGGACGAGGTTAAGCCCAAACCCGAAAAAGTTGAAAAACAACTGATGGCAGCAATTGCTAAGGAAAAATGGAATGAAGCTGGTATGGCCCTTTCGTTTTTGGGTCGCGAAATTTGCAGGCCAACCAATCCCAAATGTCCACTTTGCACCATGAATATGGTGTGTTTGCATTTTAACGGAGCCAGGTAGAAATGTAGGTTCTTCGGCATCGGAAAGGTATTTGCCGATGCCTGTTGGCCAGTTGCCGCCCACTGCCCGATAGTCTTTCAGCAGCTACAACCGTTCCATAATTTCGTTATCAACCAGGTTGGGAAGGGTCACTTTCAGTCCCGGCGTTTGCTTCATTTCTTGTTGTATCGCAAACAAGGCTTCGCTGTTGCGTGCCCACGAGCGGCGGGCAATACCATTGTTGACGTCGTAAAGCAGCATCATTTTCAGCTTTTCGTTGGCATCGTCACTGCCGTCGAGCACAAGGCCAAAGCCACCGTTAATAACTTCGCCCCAACCCACACCGCCGCCATTATGCAACGAAACCCAGGTTGCACCGCGGGCGGCATCACCAATCACATTTTGCACGGCCATATCGGCGGTAAAGGCGCTACCATCGTATATATTACTGGTTTCGCGAAAGGGCGAATCGGTGCCGCTCACGTCGTGATGGTCGCGGCCCAAAATGACAGGAGCCGAAATTTCCTTCACCCGAATGGCCTTGTTGAAACGCAGTGCGATTTGAATTCGGGCATCGGAGTTGGCATACAGGATGCGGGCCTGCGAGCCAACCACCATTTTGTTGCGCCCGGCTTCTTCCAGCCAGCGAATGTTGTCTTCGAACTGACGCCGGGTTTCGGTAGGCGCTGTTGTTTTCAATTCGCGTAGCACTTCCAGCGCAATCTGGTCCGATTGTTCCAGATCGGCGGGATTGCCGGAACTGCAAATCCAACGAAAAGGCCCGAACCCGTAGTCGAAATACATTGGCCCTAAAATATCCTGAACGTAGGAGGGATAGCGGAATTTCTTCCCATCGACCGTCATCACATCAGCTTTGGCCTTGCTGCATTCGAGCAAAAAGGCATTGCCATAATCGAAGAAATAGGTGCCTTTTGCCGCATGGCGGTTTACGGCGGCCACATGGCGGCAAAGTGATTGCTGCACTTCAACCTTAAACTGCTCCGGATTGGCCGAAATCAGTTGTTGGGCTTCTTCAAAACTGAGGGTCACGGGGTAATAACCGCCGGAATAGGGATTGTGCAGTGAAGTCTGGTCGGAGCCTATTTCGATGTAAATATTTTCTTTGTCGAAGTGCTCCCAAACGTCGACCACATTACCGTGGTAGGCAATGGAAACTGTTTCGTTAGCGGCTTTTGCTTGTCTGACCCGGATGGCCAGGGAATCCAAGTCGCCAATAATTTCGTCGACCCAACCTTGTTTGTGGCGTTTCTCGATGGCTTTGCCATTCACTTCGGCACAAACCGAAATACAGCCAACAATATTTCCGGCTTTGGGTTGGGCGCCGCTCATGCCACCCAGCCCGGCGGTCAGAAAGATTTTGCCTTTGGGCGATTCTCCCACAGCCAGTTTTTTGCGGAAGGCATTCATCACCGTAATGGTGGTTCCGTGAATGATTCCCTGTGGACCGATGTACATCCACGAGCCGGCCGTCATTTGTCCGTATTGCGTAACACCGAGGGCATTGAAACGCTCCCAGTCGTCGGGTTTCGAGTAGTTGGGAATCATCATGCCGTTGCTGATTACAACGCGGGGTGACGATTTAAATGCTGGAAACAGCCCCATGGGGTGTCCCGAGTACATATGCAGACTTTGCTCGTCGGTCATTTCCGAAAGGTATTGCATCGTGAGCAGGTATTGTGCCCAGTTTTGGAATACCGCGCCGTTGCCGCCGTAGGTAATCAGTTCGTGCGGGTGTTGGGCAACAGCCGGATCGAGGTTGTTCTGAATCATCAGCATTATACAGGCCGCCTGCTGCAGCCGGGCGGGATACTCGCTGATTGGGCGGGCATACATGGCATAATCGGGACGAAAGCGGTACATGTAAATTCTTCCATAAACCTTCAGTTCCTGCATAAATTCGGGTGCCAGTTCGGCGTGCCAAGCTGCAGGGAAATAGCGAAGGGCATTGACAACGGCCAGCTTTTTTTCGTCGGGCGAAAGAATGTCCTTGCGTTTTGGCGCGTGGCTCACCTCGTTGTTGTAAGGCTTCGGAGCCGGTAATTGCGCCGGAATACCTTGTTGTATCTGTTGTTTGAAGTTTGTCATCGTTCAATTTGTTTACCATTTTTGAATACGCGGCTTGGCTTCAATTTGCCTTGCAAGTACAAAATTTCCCGGTAGTCGGAAGTTGGGAAAAGGATAAAGTCTGGGCGTTGCCCGGGAGCTAGCTTGCCACGGTCGTTTAGTTTGAGGGCGCCTGCTGCGCGGTAAGTCAGCCCGGCAAACACTTCGGTTGCGCTCAGCTTTTCGGCGGCACCCAAAATGGCTGCTTGGCAAAGAAGGTCGCCCATAGGTGCCGAACCGGGGTTCCAGTCGCTGGCAATGGCCAGTGGAAGTCTGGCGTTGAGCAACTTCCGGGCGGGTGCAAAGTTGCAACCCAGCCCAAGCGATGCCCCCGGTAATGCAACCGGAACAACCCCCGATTGAGCGAGCAAGTTGATTTCTTCGTCAGCTGAGGCTTCGAGATGGTCGGCGCTGATGGCTCCAAAGCGTGCAGCCAGCCGGCTTCCGATGGTTGTAAACTGGTCGGCATGTACTGTGAGATCGAAACCCAGTTCGCGGGCAGAGCGGAAGTAATCTTCCACGTCTTCAACCCGAAAAGCTTCAGCTTCAATAAAGGCATCGATGCGTTTACAAAGCTGTTCTTCTATTAAAATAGGGAAAAGTTTGTTGGCAATTTCTTTTAAATAGTCTTTTCTGGAACCTTCAAAATCGAAGGGTTTGGTGTGGGCGGCCAAGCAGGTTGAAACCAAATCGGCCGGCGTTTGCGCATTGGCAGCCTGGATGGCGCGGAGCATTTTCAGCTCTTCGCCGACCGAGAGGCCGTAACCGCTTTTTACTTCGCAGGTTGTTACGCCTTCGGCGAGGTGGCGGCTTATTCGCTTCAGAATTCCGGTGGTTAGTTCGTCCTGCGATGCTGCGCGTGTTTGGCGAACCGTGTCCAGAATGCCGCCACCCGCTGCCGCAATTTCGAGGTACGATTTTCCGGCGGTACGCAGCGCGTAGTCGCGGGCACGGCTCCCGGCAAAACAAATATGCGTATGGCAATCCACAAAACCTGGTAAACAAACAAAGTCGGTGTCCAACTTTAGTATTTCAACCTGATCTTTCAGCTTTAATTTTAATTGTTCGAAGTTGCCTGTCTCCAGAATTTCAGTTTCGGAAAAGTGAATGCCCGCTTCCGATATGGGTTGGAGCAACTCGTCGGAGATGGCTCCTTTTGCCGGGAGGTTTTCCAGTGTAAGTAGTTGGCGGAATGGTCCTATCAGGTAGTTCATTTTTTTTCAGTTTAAAATTCGTCAAACAAATTGCTCAGGCTAGTGCGGTACGGGGCGCTGGTTTCGACCGAAACTTGCCTGGCCAATCGTTGCAGATCACCCCTTTTCACCAGCTCTATCGCTGCGTGCATGTAGGGGTTGATGAGGACATCTTCGGTGATGTGGGGCACCTGTTCGCGCAGTTTGCGGTGGATGGCCGCGAGGATTGGTGTTGGTTTTAGTGGTTCGTGAAAATCAAGTGCTTGTGCCGCGCAGAAAAGCTCCAAACCGATGATTCGCTCTGCATTGTCGATAACCTGCAAGAGTTTCCGTCCGCTTATGGAACCCATGCTTACATGATCTTCCTGCCCCATCGAAGTAGGAATGCTGTCGGCGCTGGCCGGGTAGCAAAGGCTTTTGTTTTCGCTGGCAAGCGCCGCCGAGGTGTACTGTACAATCATAAAACCCGAGTTGAGGCCGGTTTCTTTCAGCAAAAGTTTCGGTACGCCAGGGTAATTCCCCATAAGAGAGAGATAGATGCGGCGGTCGCTGATGTTACCGAGCTCCGATGCTGCCAGGCAGGCGTAATCCATTGGCATAGCAATAGGCTGGCCGTGGAAATTTCCACCACTGATGGTGGAGCCATCGTCGAACACAATGGGGTTGTCGGTGACCGAATTAATTTCTGTTTCAATCGTTTCTTTCAGGTGAAGCCAAGTGTTCCACGACGCCCCATGAACTTGCGGGATGCAGCGAAGCGAGTATGGATCCTGTACCCGGTTACAACCCGCGTGCGAGGCAACTACCTCCGAGTTCGAAAGCAGATTGGTTACGGTTTCGGCCGTGTGCTTGTTCCCTTTAAAGGGCCGCAGTTCGTGCAATTGCGGCAGAAACGGGCGGGCCGAGCCGGTCAACCCTTCAATCATCATCGCCCCAACCAGGTCGGCCGAGGCCAACAGGTTTTGCATTTTGATGACCGCCATTACGGCATGAGCGGCCATAAATTGAGTTCCGTTAATCAGCGCCAGCCCTTCCTTGCCGTGCAAGGAAACCGGTTTCAAGTCAAGCGCGTCAAGAACCTCACGTGTATCTCGGGTTTTTCCTTTAAAATCAACTTTTCCGTAACCAAGGAGCGGGAGGAATAAATGAGAAAGGGGAGCCAAATCGCCGGATGCACCTACGGAACCTTGCCTTGGAACGACCGGGATTGCGCCAATTTGGATGTGCCAGATCATGCGGTCGAGAGTGGTTTCCTGGATACCCGAAAAGCCTTTGGCCAAGGCATGTACTTTCAATACGAGCATTATCGCCGCCAACTCGGTTGCAATGGGTTCGCCGGTTCCAACCGCGTGACTAATCAGGATGTTCTTTTGCAATTTCCCGGTGTCCTCGGACGAAACGGTTGTTGTGCACAATGGGCCGAACCCGGTGTTGATACCGTAGACCGGTTTCCCGGCAGCAATTATATTGCCGACCAATTGCTGGCTTTTGCGAATCCGTTGGCGGGCGGTGGCGCTCAGTTCGCCTTTCAACTCACCCCGGCTCAACGCCAGTGCTTTGGATGACGTAAGAAAATCTTCGCCGTATTTGAAAGTTGGAGTGCTCATATTTTTTGTTATTAATTTTATACCTAATGGTCAATGCTTGTTACCGTTTGACTGGAAAGACTCACAGGATGAGCGCAATTCTATGTTGAAAGCAAGTTTTGATAAAACCAAAGTTAGGCTCTATATTTGATAATTATAAATACCATTTGAGGCAATAAATAATAACCATGAGTTATCAAATAGAATTTAGGCACCTGAAATATTTTCAGGTTTTGGCTGAAGAATTACGGTTCAGGAAGGCGGCAGAACGCCTGTTTATTTCGCAACCGGGTTTGAGCCGTCAAATAAAAGAGATGGAGGAATTGTATGGTGTGAAGCTGTTTGAGCGTAGCAAACGAAACGTGGAACTAACCGCTGCCGGACAGTTTTTAAAGGAAGAAGTCGACTTCATTTTTAACCACCTGGACATGGTTCGCCACCATTTGGAAAGCATTGCCGAGGGAAAGGAAGCGGAACTTCGGATTGGTTTTTTAGGCTCGGCGGCACAACAGGTGATTCCGGATTTGTTGCTTGATTTGAATACCAGGTTTCCGGACATACAGGCGGTGTTGGAAGAAATGCCGAACAGTGTACAGTTGGAAATGCTGCTCAATCACAAAATTGATTTGGGTTTTGTGCGTGTTCCTACGGTACCGGTTGGAATCCGGAAGATGCAGGTTTCGGCCGAGACCTTTTCGGTAGCTTTGCCTGCCAATCATCCGATTACTACTGGTACATTTGCGGATATGAGCCAATTAAAGGATGAAGAATTTATTTTGTTTTCGAGCGAATACAGTCCGTATTATTACGGATTGATTATGAGTATTTTTCAGGATCATGGTTTTCAACCTAAAATACTGCACAAGTCGGTAAATGCACTCACTATTTTTAAGCTGGTTGAGGCCGGCGTGGGCATTGCCATTGTTCCGAGCTCGCTATTGCAAGGTTACGATTTGAATATTAAACTAATTCCGCTGGATAAAATTCCGCAACGAACGGCGCTTTATGCGGTTTGGAAAGAAAACAACCGGAACCCGGCACTGAAAAACGCGCTGCAATCGCTGAAACCAGTAAATGTACATTAAAAAAGGAATCCGGTTCCCCGAATTCCTTTCAGTTTTGTTGATCCAAGCAGGCGAGTATCAAACTTTTTGAGTGAGGTTTTTGAGCGTGTGTTAAAAGTTGTTGAAGTAGTTGATTGCCATGATGATGTTTGTTGGGAAGTCTTGTCGAATGCGATATTCAGTTTCTAAATTATTTTTGAATTGAACGGAGATGTTTCTGAAATTCTTAATATTGAAGACTACATTTGTTTCCGAGCAAACGAACTGTGTGGATTGAACCCGATTTAATATGAAACGAGCAGAGACAGTATTGTTACATAACCTTAAGAGTGGGGACCATAACGCTTTTGAGCAGATTTTTGAGCAATATTGTGAACGCTTGTTTCAATTCTCATTCAGTTATTTAAAATCAAAAGAGGCTGCCGAAGATGTTGTTCAAGAGGTTTTTATTAAGGTTTGGAAGAACCGGAACGGAATAAAAACCGATGCTTCATTTCAATCTTATTTATTTAAAATCACATTAAATACCGTTCGGGAACACTTTAACAAGCTTTCAAGATCCTTTGAACTAAAACACGAGCTTGTTCTGGGTTTGACGGAAAACGACCAAAACCCGGATGAAGTTCTGGATTATCAGCACATGCTTGATGAACTTGAGGGTTTAATTGACAAAATGCCAGAGAAGCGAAAAGAAGCCTTCGTGAAAAAGAAAATAGAGGGCAAATCGCTGAAAGAGGTTGCTGACGAAATGAAAGTTACAACAAAAGCCGTTGAATATCATATTACGGAAGCAATGAAATTTTTGAAGGCCGAGTTTGAAGCAATGAAAATCCGAGGCCTTATTTTTTATCATCTTTTTCTTTCATATTGACAATTAAGTTCTTGTTTGTCAATTATTTTATTCGCATGTTGGTTTTTCGTCAGCCTGCTCTATTCTGCATGTTAATTTGAGCGATATCGATTTTTTCCAAAAAAAATGAAAACTGACCTAGGGATTTCCGTGCAATCGCGATATTATCCACAAAAAGTATAGAGCATAGTGGAAATGGGTGGTAAAATGGGCATAAATGCAATTCGGAACTTTTCGACAGGTAAGTACAGCTACAACGACTTCTTGAAGGTGAAAGACTGGTTTGCCAATTCGGAAGCTAATAAGCAGACCGAAGAACTATTGTACACGCAATGGCAAAATTCATCGGGTTCATTTGGTACAAGCCAGCATCAGAGCCTATTTCAGAAAATTCATTACAAAATATTGGTTGAAGAGAAGGGGCTTGACGTAAAACATAACTGGTGGTACGTTTACAAACAGCTTGCGGCGGTAGTTGTTCCGTTTCTTTTTATTGCCGGATTAACATACTTGTTGTTGCAGCCAAATCAAAACCCCAATCAGGCTTGGATTGAAATTAATGCCCCAATTGGTGCAAGAACCGAGTTTTTGCTACCCGACGGAACGTCAGGATGGCTAAACAACGGTGCGAAATTGAAATACCCCGCAGTTTATTCGAAACACAGGAAGGTTAATTTGACGGGCGAAGCTTATTTCCATGTTTCACATCATCAAGGCTCGGATTTCACAGTTAGTACAGAGGGTTTGAATGTGAACGTGTTGGGAACTAAATTTAATGTTTCGGCCTACAAGGACGAATCAAAAACGACAGTTGTGCTGGAGGAAGGCAAGGTGGAAGTTACTGGAGTAAATGCAAGCTTTCATCACACACTTCAGCCGGGAGAAAGCTTAACTTTTGACAGGGTTAAGAATTTGCGTACGAGCAATAAGGTGGATGCGGCAACTTATACCGCCTGGACCAAAGGCTACCTGGTCATTGAGGATGAACCGATGGAAGAGGCTTTTCGCAAAGTAGGACGCTGGTTTAATGCCAATATGGAGGTACGCGGTGGAACCGGAAAAGGCTTGAGCTTAAACGCCACTTTCAGGGAAGAAACGCTGGAAGAGGTACTCCGCTTCATATCCATGTCAACACCTATAAGTTACCGGATTGTTTCCGACAAATACGATTCAAATGGATTTTTGGAAAAAACACATGTAGTAATTGAAATAAAATAGCGATGAAGTAGCTGGTTCAAAAGCAAAACAGGAAAGTGTTTGCGGCACTTCCCTGAGATTTTGCAGAGCGAGGATAATCACAATTAATTCACTCTTACAAACGTAAATTTATGGAAAAAAATCAAACGCGAGAGGGTGTCGGCGACATTTCCCGTAGGAGACACATGACCTCTAAAAAACTTTTTAGGATGCTAAAACTAACTATGCTTTTTTTCTTCCTGGGATTGATGCAAATCTTTGCAACCGAGTCCTATTCCCAGAACGCCAAGCTTTCATTGAAGTTGGACAATACAAAGCTTGAGGACGCCTTAAAGACAATTGAAGATAATACCGATTATTTCTTTTTGTATAATCGGGGCTTGATCGACATTGAACAGGTTGTCAGTTTAGATGTTTACAATCAGGATGTTTCAGTGGTTCTGAACCAGCTTTTAGCGGGAACCAACATTTCCTATAAAATTGTAAACCGCCAAATAATCCTGTCCGGAGTTGAGAATACAGTAAGAAATTCTCAGCAAACACTTTCGGTCACCGGTCGTGTTGTTGGTGTTGACGGGGCGCCTTTACCCGGGGTTACCATTGTACTAAAAGGTAGCACACACGGCACAATAACCGACTTTGACGGGAAATATAGCTTAGCAAATGTTCCCCATGATGCAAGCTTGGTTTATTCATTTGTTGGAATGAAGAACCAAGAGATTTTGGTTGCCGGTCAAACGACAATCAATGTGGTGATGGAAGAACAGGCGGTTGGTATTGAAGAAGTTGTTGCAATTGGATATGGTACTATACGCAAAAAAGATTTGACCGGTTCAATTGCCCAAATCCGTCCCGACAAGCTTGCTGACGAAAATCCGAAAACCGTGCAGGACATTTTGCGGGGTACACCCGGGCTTCGTGTTGGAATGGATGCCTCTGCAAAAGGAGGCGGTTCGATGGAAATCAGGGGGCAACGGTCGGTTTACACCGATGGAGGACACAATAACCCGCTGATTATTTTGGATGGGATGATATTTTACGGAGAACTTTCAGAAATTAACCCCGATGATATTGGGCAGATTGATGTGTTGAAAGATGCGTCGGCTGCTGCCGTCTATGGTGCTAAAGCAGCAAATGGCGTTGTTATTATCACGACCAAAAAGGGAAAGAAGGGAAAACCGGTTGTTAATTTTACAGCCAACATGGGATTGTCTCAAAAAAGCGCCTATCGCGAGGTGTTTAGCCCCGAAGGGTATTTGCAACACCGGCAGGACTTTTATACAACAAGGGAAACCTATGGTGTTAACCCGGAGACGGGTGCCTATGAAGCCTATCAACGAGGTAGCTACGGAAACGGTTATTTTGCTCGCCCCGATAAATTACCTACTGGCGTTTCGTTGGATGCATGGCGAAATTATACAACCAACCAAACAGACGAATCTGACCTGAGTATATGGGCAAAACGTTTGGGACTTGATCATACAACCTACAATAATTTTCTCGCCGGCAAAACTTTTGATTGGTATGATCATACGTTCAGAGTTGGTCTAAATCAAGATTATAACACGAGCGTGAGTGGTGCCAGCGACAATGTTAATTATTACCTTTCGATGGGCTACCTCAAAAATGAGGGAGTCCAGTTGGGAGACGACTACGAAGCCGTTCGGGCCAATATGAAAATTGATGCCAAAGTAACCGATTGGTTTGATATTGGAGCAAATGTAAACTTTCAGGATCGGAGTGATGGCGGTATTTTGGAAAATATAGACGAACAGCTGAAAAATAGCCCGTTTTCAGACTATGCCGACGATGAAGGCAAGCCCGTGCAGTATCCGATGGGAATTGGTGCAAGCCAGAGAGGATATAACTACGACTTTGAAAAACAATATTTGGAGCTTGAGAAAGGCTATACCGTATTGAACACGATACTTTCAGCGAAAGTGAAACTACCCTTTAATATTACTTATTCGTTCAATGCGTCGCCTCGCCTCCAATGGTTCTACGACCGTTATTTTATGTCGGCAGACCTACCGGGTTCCAATCCAGCAAGCAGAGGTGTCAACCGGCAACATGCAAAACGTTTTGATTGGTCGCTCAATAACACGATTAATTGGGATTATTTTTTTGATGACAAGCACCACGTCATTTTAACCTTGGTTCAGGAAGCCGAAGACAGAAAGTATTGGAGTGACCTCATTGAGGCGCGCAACATTTTGCCTTCTGATGCGTTGGGATTTCACAATACCCAAAATGGTACCAAGGAAGACTCCAGCTTTTCAACCAGTGATACCCACGAGTCGGCAGATGCCTTACTTGCTCGGCTGTTTTATGCCTACGACAACCGGTATATGATCACAGCATCGGTCCGCCGCGATGGTTATTCGGCCTTTGGTTCTTCCAACCCTTACGCCACGTTCCCCTCCTTGGCTTTGGCATGGTCCTTTACCGATGAGAAATTTTTCAATTGGGCACCAATGAGTACCGGAAAGCTTCGCTTGTCGTATGGTAAAAATGGTAACCGTTCGTTGGCAGACCCTTATGTGTCGCTGGCCAATTTATACGAAGGCGCAGGTTTAACACAAGGGTATATCAATGCGTCCGGGCAATTGGTGCAATACCGGTACCTCATGGTTCAGCGCATGGCCAATCCAAACCTGCAATGGGAGAAAACAAAAGCCTGGAACCTTGGCCTTGATTTTGGCTTCCTTGACAATAAGATTTCCGGATCTATCGAATATTACGCCATGAGTACCAATGATATGATTATGAACCAACGCCTTCCAAGCTTCACCGGATTCTCGTCCATTACCACTAACTTGGGGCAGGTTGATAACCGGGGCGTTGAAATCTCGTTGAATACCACCAACATAAAGCGTAAAGCATTGGAGTGGAATACAACTTTTGGCTTCTCGTACAATAAAAATGAAATCAAGCATCTTTATTACGAAAGAGAAGATGTATTGAATGAATCAGGTGATGTAGTCGGCTCAAAAGAAATGGACGACATCAGTAACGGATGGTTTATCGGTAAAGCGGTAAGCGAAATATGGGATTACCGTGTAACGGGCATCTGGCAGGCGGATGAAGTCGCCGAAGCGGCACAATTTGGCCAGCGACCGGGGGATCCGAAAGTGGCAAATAACTATAAAGGCGACGATTTAGTTAACAACGACGGTAGTACTACACCGGTTTACAACGACAAGGATAAGGAGTTCCTGGGGCAAACGGCACCACCTGTTCATTGGTCGTTACGAAACGATTTTACGTTCTGGAACTCGCTCAACTTTTCTTTTAATATTTATTCCTACATGGGGCATAAAAGCCTGTCAAGAGAGTATTTGAATAATGACGACCTGGGCGGTGTGGTATCTTTTGGAAGAAACTTGTTTGCAAAAGAATATTGGACGCTGGAGAACCCGACCAATGAGTTTGCAAGAATAGAGGCAGTAGGGCCGGTTGGCGCAACAAGCCCCGGAAAACTTTACAACCGCTCATTTATTCGGCTCGAAAACATTTCGTTAGGCTATACAATTCCACAACGATTGACAAATAAATTTGACTTGGAAAGGGTAAAAGTTTATGGCACTGTCCGGAATGTGGCTGTTTGGAGTAAAAACTGGGATTATGGCGACCCCGAAACCGGCGGTTTGGCGACCCGCATTTATACAATTGGACTTAACTTAACTTTTTAATTGCAACGAAATATGAAATACTTACATAATAGTAGTAGAAGCAAAAAGATATCAATGAACCTGTTGGGTTTGTTGTTGGGATGCTTGTTCCTTACAACCAACTGTTCAGAAGACTTTTTAAAACCAGACCCGCTTTCGTTTTATGAGCCGACAACCACATTTAGCACCGAGTCAGGCTTAATGTCGGCTTTGGCGATATGTGACCGACACCTGCGAATCTACTTTACTTCGGACGGCGGGCGGGAAGAAGTTTCGTATATCGGAACAGAATATAATTTCTCCGACCTGATGGTCGCCGGTTGCACCGACAAGAAAAGTGAGGGAATTGATGATTTTGCCCGTCTTTTGACACCCAACAGCGGATTGTTCACCAATGAGTTTCCCAATAGCATCTTGTATTTTTGGGACGAAACTTACAACGGAATTAAATATGCCAATACGATTATTCAGTTTGTTGATGCGGTAGAAAGCTTAGATGAAGCGACCAAAAATGCCTATAAGGGAAGAGCCTATTTTCACCGTTCTTTTCGTTACATGGCCTTGGTTTTCCAGTTTGGAGATGTACCGCTTGTGACTAAAATTCTGGAAGTTCCTAAACAAAATTATCGCAGTACGGAGCGAGATGCCATTCTTGACATGATTACAAAAGATATGGAATTTGCGGTTGAATGGGTTCCGGAGCAAAAGGATATGCCATTGATCGGGATGGTGAACAAAGGCGCTTGCCGCATGCTGCTTGCCAAATGCTATCTGGCAATTGGCGAATATGCCAAGGCAAAAGAGCAGACAGATATTTTAATCAACGAATCAGGTTATTCGCTAATGACAGCACCGTTCGGAACCTTTAACGATGGCGGCGAACCGCAGACGCTTCCAATAACCCGTAATGTAATCTGGGATTTGCACCGGCCTGAAAATAAACTGTTAGCTGTAAACAAGGAAGTAATATTGGGAATGCCAAACAGCGGCTCAAGTACCGAATCATTTTTGCGTTTTCCTACACTCCGTATTTTCGGTCCGTTCTGGGCGTCACGGAATAACTTTTTGTCTCCCGATGGGAAAAGAATCGAAAACTATGCACGCAGTAACTCCAGGTATAATGTGAAGTATGATTATGCGCGAGCTATCGGGCGCGGTGTCACCACGCACCGACCGTCTTATTGGTCAACACACGGTTTGTGGGATATCAATCGTGATGGCATTGAGGACATTGACGATCTTCGGCACAACAGCGAGGTCGGTAACTGGTGGCGAATGGACTCCATGAAATATAACGATCCTACGTCAAGTTATTTTGGAAAAAATATCATGATGCATCATCCGACAACCGGTGCCCTATTGTGTGCAGATACTATTCGGTACTGGTTTGACTATCCACATTATAAATTATATACCGAAGATAGGGTGAACGAAGCCGATGTCAATGCCAATAACTTCCGAGGAGCAATCAATAGCGGCGACGATGCGACCTGGTATCTTTATCGTCTGGCCGAAGCTTACTTGTTGCGTGCTGAAGCAAAATATTACCAAAACGAGAATGATCTTACCATAAAAGATGATTTGAATGCCTTGAGACTACGTGCAAAATGTTCTGAGCTATATACCGGCGCTGTTACAATTGGCGACATAATGAACGAACGGGCCAGGGAATTATACCTCGAAGAATGGCGGAACGTTGAGTTAACCCGGGTATCCCTTTGTCTTGCCCGAAGCGGGAAACCGGATGAGTGGGGGAACACTTACAGCCTGGCAAGCTTTGACAAACAAAGCGGCACCGACAGAAGTGGCGGAAGCTATTGGTACCAACGTGTTATAAATTATAACTTCTATAACAACGGACCCATCAGTGTTGCTCCGGCAACCTTCAACTTTACAATGGATAAGCGAAACGTATATTGGCCAATTCCCCAGTCGGCAATAACTGCCAACAACAAAGGTGTGCTTAGCCAGAACTACGGTTACGATGGATATGACCCCTCCACATCCAAATGGGACAACTGGGAAGATGCAGTAGCTGACGAAGGCAGAACCGAATAAGGCTCAAACGCATTATTGGATTCAACAGAAACTCAACACCAATCTTTTCGAAGTTTGTAGGCCTGAGAAAGGAACTGCAAACTTCGAAAATCCCGCTATTCGGGGCAGTAGGCTCTTGGAGCCACCATAATGGGTTGAAACTTATGCAAACTGAAGCCGTTGTCGAGCTTCAGAAAGCCATTAGATTGGTTTTTCAAAAGTTTCCAGAACCTGAAGATTAAACTGGATGGCCAGTGGAAACTCAATCCGTTAGTTAAGATATTGCCAACATTGCATTTCAACTAAGTATCAGTAAATAAATATCATGTATATAGTTCGGTGTAATTTGTTCGTGTTGCTGTTACTGCTATTTTCGCTAACATCAACCGGTCAATTCAATATAAGCAAAAGCGGGTCAAAAGAATATTTTCCACTATTTAGCAAGAACAAAACGGCTACGATATATTACGATAGTACTGATAATAAGGTAGTAAGTATTGTTTCTGAATTGTTCGCAGAAGATGTTGAACGGGTTGTGGGAAATCGGCCTTTGGTAAAAGCAAGCCAACAAGTGAATGATGATTTTTGTGTTATCATCGGAACACTGGGGTACAGCAAGCTAATCGACCAACTGGTGGCAACAAAAATTCGGGGAGCAGACTCCATTCGTGGCTCTTGGGAGCGATTTATTATCCAAACAGTTGAGCATCCGTTTGAAGGAGTTCAAAAAGCACTGGTGATTGCCGGAAGCGATCCGCGGGGAACAGCTTATGGTGTATTTACCATGTCGAAAGCCATCGGGGTGTCACCTTGGTACTGGTGGGCCGATGTCGTACCGGAGCATAAAGACAATCTTTACATTAGTCCGGTTTGTTATGTTTCTAGCCCACCTTCTGTCAAATATCGGGGAATTTTCATCAACGATGAAGATTGGGGAATTCAACCTTGGGCAGCAAAAATGATGGATATCAACATTCGGGATATTGGTCCAAACACGTATAAGAAAGTTTTTGAATTGATGCTCCGCTTGAAAGCCAACTACCTTTGGCCGGCGATGCACCCGTGTACAAAGGCGTTTTGGTACTACAAGGAAAACCCCCAGTTAGCGCGCGACTATCAAATTGTCATGGGTTCATCGCACCACGAGCCTATGTTGCGGGACACCGAGTGGGAATGGAACCTCAATTATAAGGAAGAATACGGCAAGGATCACGGGCCCTGGAGCTACGATATCAATCGGGACGAAATCTATCATTTTTTCGATGACCGCGTAAAAGAAGCCGTCAACAACGATGCGATTTATACCGTTGGGATGCGTGCAACCAAAGATGGTGCCATGAGCGGGCCTGAAACCCTGGATGGGAAAAAGGCCGTGCTGGAAGAAGTTTTTCATGACCAGCGCGAAATTCTGGAGAAAAGACTGAATAAAACGGCTTCCGAAGTTCCTCAGCTTTTTTGCCCTTACAAAGAAGTGCTTGAACTTTATCAAGCCGGTTTAAAAGTACCGGAAGATGTGACAATTCTTTGGCCCGACGATAATTTTGGGTTTATCCGTCAGTTACCTAACCAAAAGGAACAAGAACGTGTAGGTGGCAATGGTATTTATTATCACCTTTCTTACTGGGGTTTACCACAGGATTATTTGTGGCTTTGTTCTATTTCACCATCACTTATTTCAACAGAAATGAGTAAAGCCTATGCGTATAATGCGCGGAAAATATGGGTGTTTAATGTTGGCGATATTAAGCCAGCCGAAATGGAGCTCGACTTTGGACTCGAACTGGCTTGGGATATAAATTCATGGCTGCCGGAAAAGGCGCATCTTTTCCCTAAATATTGGGCAACAGGGATTTTCGGTAGTGAATTGGGCGATGATATTGGCCGTATCAAAAGCGAATATTACCGGCTGGCAGCTTCCGGAAGGCCGGAGCATATGGACGAAATTAAGCTTTCGACGGCACAGGCCAGGCAACGCTTGTCCGACTATCGGAAGCTTGCGGACGAAGCGACTAAACTAGCGTCGAAAATTCCGAGCCGCCTTCGCGATGCCTATTTTCAATTAATTCTTTATCCGGTAAAAGGTGCTTGTTTTATGAATGAGAAGATTTTGTTTGCCCGGGAGAGTCTTCGCCTGGCCGCACTTGGCGATAAACAGGCGTTGTGGTATTCCGAAAAAGCGAAACAAGCATACGATGCCATTCAGCAAATCACAAAGGAATACAATGAAGAAATTGCCGGTGGCAAATGGAATGGGATGATGAACGCTCAACCCCGGGATCGGACAGTGTACAATATGCCCAAAGTTGCAACAGCGGAAATGATTGGGCAGAATACCGCGACTGAGAAAGCAACTGAAAGCACAGACAGCCTAATCTCAGAACGGATCGCAGGCAGTTTTTCGGGGGGAAAAGCTGAAAAATTGCAATTGGTTAAGGGGCTTGGACTTAGTGGAAACGGTTTGACTGTCTATCCGGCTGACTTTTCAAACATGGATACCACTCAATTAAACCAGTCGCCTTTTGCAGACTATCGACTTAAAGCAAGAAAGGGTCTTAACATCATAGTTGTGAAGTGTTTGCCATCTTTTCCGGTGAGTCCCGATCGGAAGTTGCGTTATGCCTTGTCTGTCAATGGGGGCAAGCTACAACTAATCGATATCAGTAAACCGGTGGAAACGCCCCAATGGGCAGCCGATGGGATTAAGTGTTATGCCGAAGGTCGGACAGCTTACGCAAGCACAAAAGGCGGAGTGCTAAAGATCCGCGTTTATTTCATCGATCCAGGGCTGGTTCTAAATTCAGTTTCCATTTATACCGGAAGCAAATAATGTAACGAACATAAAAACAACGAATAATGAATCTGATTAGAAAACATAAATACAAGCTGTTTTTATGCTGGGTGTTTTTTTTCTGCGCCCAAAACTCAGGCGCGCAGGTAATACAAGCCCCTGCTTATCCGCTTATTACGCATAGCCCGTACTTTAGTATTTGGTCGTTTGGGGATAAGCTGGCTGCCTCGCCGACAGTACATTGGACGGGCTCGCCGCAATCGCTAATTGGGATGATTAAGATCGATGGAAAATCGTACCGCTTTTTAGGGAAGCAGCCGGAAACCTATAACACCGTTTTGTCAACCGAAGAAGAAGAAGCTTACCCGGTAAAATATAGCGAAACACAGCCCGAAGGAAAATGGTTTACACCAACCTATGATGACAAAAACTGGCAGACAGGACGAGCTCCTATATGCAACTTTGAAGGAATGGCAGGCATTATGTGGAAAACAAGAGACATTTGGATAAGACGCAGCTTCACTATCCATGGACTCAATGGCAAGAAGCAACTCTTCTTAAAGTTAAAACATGATGACGGTGCTGAGCTTTTTCTCAATGGTGAACAGGTTTATCAACGCAATGGCGGTACCAATTACCGAATGATTGAGATTTCGAAAGACAAGATGAAGGAAGGTGAAAACGTGTTGGCAATGCACGTTATCAACACCGGAGGCGGTGCATTTGCCGATGCCGGCATTTGGGAAAAGAATGAAGTTGTTGTTTCGGATAGTGAAGAAGCAACGCAAAAAGAATGCATCGTAAGTGCCACCCAATCAAGCTATCAATTCACCTGTGGTGCAGTCGATTTAAAACTAACCTTCACTTCACCATTACTGTTAGACGATTTGGAGCTGTTGTCCCGGCCAATTTCATACATCAGCTATGCTGTAAACTCGAATGACCGGAAAGAGCATAAGGTGAGTTTACTATTTTCAGCTTCGACTGATATAGCAGTTAACAGCCCGGCACAAAAGGTTCTTGCGGTGCAGTACGAGATTCCTGGTTTATCGGTACTGAAAGCAGGCACAGTTGAACAGCCCGTTCTTAAGAAAAAGGGAGACGACCTTCGGATTGATTGGGGGAACGTGTATGTTGGAAGTTCTGCCAAGGATGGAGTTCATCAATACATAACAGAACAAAAAGATGCGATTAACTCGTTTGTAAAAGATGTAGGGCAAACGACCACTTCATTTACAGGCAAGAGCATGTCATTAAGCACGGTTTTGGATTTGGGTACAGTCGAAGTGGAAGAACGTACCGGGTTTATTGAAATCGGTTATGACGAGCACTTTTCGATTCAATATTTTCATCAAAATCTGCGGCCATGGTGGAATAAGGACGGGAAACAAACTTTTGAAGCTTTAATGATCAAAGCAGCGGATGAGTATAAACAAATAAAGTCGAAATGCGATCAGTTCGATCAACACTTGTATAGCAATGCGGTAAAGGCTGGTGGAACAAACTATGCCAGCCTGTGTGTGCTGGCATACCGGCAAAGCATCGCCGCCCATCAGTTAGTAGAAAGCCCCCAGGGCGATCTACTTTGGTTGTCGAAAGAGAATTATAGCAATGGATCTATCGCTACGGTTGATATCACGTATCCTTCAGCACCATTATTTCTGCTTTACAACCCGAAGTTGGTAGAGGGAATGATGAATGGAATTTTCGATTACAGTGAAAGCGGACAATGGACGAAGAATTTTCCGGCTCACGATCTGGGCAAATATCCAATTGCCAACAAGCAGTTGTACGGCGAAGATATGCCGGTTGAAGAAGCCGGTAACATGCTTATTTTAACGGCGGCAATCGCAAAATCGGAAGCTAGCGCGGAATATGCAGCAAAGCATTGGGAGGTATTGTCAACTTGGGCCAATTATCTTTTGGAGAATGGATTGGATCCGGCTAACCAATTGTGTACCGATGACTTTGCCGGACACTCGGCTCACAACGTCAACCTTTCGGTAAAAGCCATTTTGGGTATTGCCAGTTTTGGAGATCTGGCCCGGCAGCTTGAAAAGAATGAACTAGCAGACAACTATTTGACTAAAGCCCGACAAATGGCAGCGCAATGGGTTGAAATGGCCAATGATGGAGACCATTTCCGATTGGCATTCGATCAGCCCGGAACATGGAGCCAGAAATACAATTTGGTCTGGGATAAGTTATTAAACCTGAATATTTTTCCCCAGGAGGTTTTCGAAAAGGAAACCTCCTACTACCTGACCCGCCAAAATAAATACGGATTGCCGTTGGATAGTCGCAAAAGCTATTCAAAATCGGACTGGATAATCTGGACAGCAACACTTTGTCAGGATAAAAAAGAGTTTCAAGCCTTCATCGATCCGCTGTATTTGTTTTTGTCAGATACACCGGATCGGGTGCCAATGACCGACTGGTACGAAACAACCAATGCCCGAAAAGTAGGATTTCAGGCGCGTTCCGTTGTTGGGGGCTATTTTATCAAGCTATTCGAGTCAAAATTAAATCAGGAGTAAAAAGGTACATAGCTTGTCCTTACATGCTTCTTCTTAAATAAAATCAATATAAACGTGTCTATGTCAAGTGTGATTTAATAGACAAAGAAATTAAGACGATTATGAAATACATAAACAAAAGGTCGATGGTTCTATTCCTTCAGATGATGTTGTTTTTCCCATTATTTTCGTGCAGTGAGTCTTCTGGCGAAGGAGAGATTGATACAAATAGTATCGTCTCAGTCAAGTTTGGAGATCCATTTATCGTTGAACACCAGGGAATTTACTACATGTATGGGACTTCCGGGTCGTCAAAGGTGCATTACGGTATTGAAGTTCTACAGTCAACCGATTTAAAAAAATGGAGTGTACCCGAAGGCGCTATTAATGGTTATGCTTTGCATCGGGATAATGCCTGGGGAAATGACAACTTTTGGGCACCTGAGGTGTATTATGTTGGCAATAAATTTTATATGTTTTATACCTCGGAAGAACACCTTGCCATCGCTGTAAGCAACAGTCCTGTTGGCCCTTTTATGGAAACGGGTGATATGCCCCTAATCAAATCGAATAAGGCAATTGATTCGCATTTGTTTGTTGATGACGATGGGCGAAAGTATATGTATTACGTCGCTTTTACCAATGGCAACGTCATCTGGATGTGTGAAATGAATGATGATTATGTATCGGTTAAAAGCAACACAACAAAACAGTGTTTTGGTGTCAGCCAGGCTTGGGAAGACAGCAATCTGCAGCCATACGCACATGCCAAGGTAACCGAAGGTGCTTACATCCTGAAACATAACGGCATTTATTACTTGGTCTATTCGGCTAACCATTTTGAAAATCCGAATTATGGGATCGGCTATGCCACGGCATCATTACCAACAGGGCCGTGGACTAAGTACGACGGAAATCCGATTATTGCGGGGAACGATGGCATTAAAGGAACCGGGCATTGTGCCTTCTTTACTGATTCAGAAGGAAGTCTGAATGTGGTTTATCATTCACATTTTAGCGATCGGAGTGTTCAGCCGAGGGTGGTACACATTAACAAATGCCGTTTTGTATCGAACCCAGCCGGAGGCGCTGATATCCTCGAAATTATTGACCCCCGAATTGTTCCAGTGATGGAGAAATGAAATTTTTATTATCGCTTCATTTTAAATTGACATAAAAACATGAACAAAAGAATCTATTTCGGTATAGTCGTGCTATTGACGGTTTTTACGGCTTGCCAGAATTCAGTAAAAAAGACGCAGGAAGAAGCGGAACCAGTTGCGAAAATCTGGACAGTGGAACAAGCCAAGGCCTGGCAGGCAGAGAATGGCTGGCTGCGCGGATCCAACTTCAACCCCAGTACGGCCATTAACCAGTTGGAAACCTGGCAGGCCGAAACCTTTGATACGGCTACCATCGCCCGGGAGTTGGGCTGGGCCGAAGGAATTGGCCTGAACTGTATGCGCGTTTACCTGCACCATGTGGCTTGGGAAGTGGATAAAGAAGGTTTTAAAAACCGCATGAACCAGTACCTGAAGATTGCCGACAGCCACGGCATCAAAACCATTTTCGTTTTTTTCGACGATTGTTGGAACCCCACCTATCAGGCTGGTAAACAGCCCGAACCAAAACTGGGCGTACACAATTCGGGCTGGGTACGCGACCCGGGCG
>JBKEAN010000128.1:0-7452 GCA_047972415.1 Mangrovibacterium sp. | reverse complement strand
GTGAAGTGATTAGCCGCAGTGATCAGTTGTGGTCGCAGTGCTCAAAACTTCCAATAACAAAAAACCACCGGGATACGGTGGTTACAGGCTTTTATAAGCGAATATGTTGAGCAATAAGGCTTGCTGTTTCTTTCATTTCTTCCGGGCCAAATTTCTTTTTGTTTGAAAAATTCAGCAACTCAGCTTCCGATTGCATCGGCACCAAATGAATATGTGCGTGCGGCACTTCAAGTCCCAAAATCAAAACGCCTACCTTCAGGCAGGGAATAGCTTCTTTTAATCCGATAGCTACTTTTTTGGCAAACAACTGCAAACCGGTGTACAATTCGTCATCCAAATCGAACAGGTAATCCACTTCCTTTTTCGGAATTACCAGTACATGGCCTTTGGCAACCGGAAAAATATCCAGAAATGCCAGGTAATTGTCGTCCTCTGCTACTTTGTAGGCAGGAATTTCGCCTTGAACGATCCGGGTAAACAAACTGGGCATAGCAATTACATTGAAATGTCAATAATTTCGAACGGAATAACGCCCGAGGGGACTTTTATATCCACCACGTCGCCTACTTTTTTACCAATCAAGCCTTTGGCAATGGGGGTTTCAATCGATATTTTTCCCAATTTCAAATCGGCCTCGTGCTCCGAAACAATGGTGTAAACCATCGTGGCATTGTTCTTTTTATTCTTGATGGTTACTTTGTTCAGAATTTGCACCGAGTCGGTATCAATTTTCGATTCGTCGATAATACGGGCATTGGCAATTTTGCCGCGAAGAACGGCAATTTTTGCTTCGAGCATTCCCTGAGCGTCTTTGGCGGCATCGTATTCCGCGTTTTCCGAAATATCGCCTTTCTCAATGGCTTCGCCAATTTGCTTCGAAATTGCCGGACGTTCCACGTTGAGGAAATGATCCAATTCCGCTTTCAGTTTGTTTAATCCTTCTTGAGTGATATAGGTCACTTTTGTCATTTCGTAAACTTTTATTTTTAGTTAATGTGACTTCATTATAAACAAAAAAGAATTCCGGCTAGCGGAACTCTCTTTGTGGTTGACAAAGCTAAGTAAAATATTTGATTTTTGCGAACGCTATGTTTTTAAAAACAAATTAAGGGGCTGTGTCCGAATGAATTCTAAAACTTGCGTTGCAGGATTTCTGCGTAAATAACTGCTTTCCGCAACGAGAACCCGTTCATGTCTGGATGTTGTTTTTTTACCGTTGCCAGTTTTTCTTCGGCCAGTTCCTCTATTTGCAGGTTTTCGGATTTTCGTTCCGGCCGTTGGTGCGAAAGGGTTAAGCTTTCGCGTTGCAACGGCGTGTACCCGAGTTTGGCAGGAGCCTCCATTTGCACCGGTTGCGGTGCTTTTTTCGGTGCCTTGGGTTTTGGTGCCGGTTTTTCAGCAGATGAGGGTACCGTGTTGGGCTGACCCAAAAAGTCATCATCGAACAAATCGGCAAACACGGATTTGTGATCCTGTTCGTCGTCCTGTTCCATGGCCTTCGCGCGCTCCTTCTTTTTTCTGTTGATGGCGCCAAAGGCCGAAAGCAAAATGGCTATAATGATGAAAATATAGTCTTCCATACTCAAAATGTATTGCCGGATAAAATAAAAACCCGACCTTTCAGTTTTGCTTATAAAGGTATAAAAAATGAATTGGAACAAACCATATCGAGGCATATTTGCGATACTATCTTCCTTTATTTTTCTTTTCGGCCTGTCGTGTAAAGATGAATACAAAAGCTCAATACCTTATGTTGGAGTTTATTATGACTTTCAGATTGCCAACCACAACGGACTGACGGTGATGGGAGGAGGCGAATTTTTTCCGAACCTCGGCTACGGAGGAATATGGGTGGTACACGGAATTGACGATGTGTTTTATGCCTACGATGCCACTTGCCCCTACGAAGCTAACCCGTTGGTTATTGTTGATTGCGACGGTGGTGTGGGTACGTGCACCAAATGCGGAACTAAATATTTTATGTTGGACGGAGGTTATGTTCTTTCTGAAACAGGGCCCGGAACTGAGCAATTGCGGAGTTATTCGGCAACCTCTTCCGGCGGAAGGATATATCTGCGGAATTAAAAATCGTGCCCTTTCAGTTCGGACGGTTCAATGCCGATGAACTTGTGCGGCAAAACCCGCAAGAAACTGAAAAAGCAGCCCGAAAGCTGCTTTTGTATTGTTGTAAAAGAACGAATACTGATTAATAGCGGTAGTGCTCGGGTTTGTACGGACCTTCAACCGGAACGCCAATGTAAGCGGCTTGTTCTTTGCTGAGCTTAGTCAGTTTCACGCCTAGTTGCTCCAGGTGCAGGCGGGCAACTTCCTCGTCGAGGTGTTTCGGCAAGCGGTACACGTCAACATCGTAGTTGTTTTTCCACAGCTCAATTTGAGCCAGGGTTTGGTTGGTAAACGAGTTACTCATTACAAAACTTGGGTGACCGGTGGCACAACCCAGGTTCACCAAACGGCCTTCGGCAAGCAGGTAAATGGCTTTTCCGTCGGGGTAGGTGTATTTGTCAACCTGTGGTTTAATGTTGGTTTTTACAATTCCCGGCCAACGTTCAAGGCGGGCAACTTGTATTTCGTTGTCGAAGTGGCCAATGTTACAAATAATGGCCTGGTCTTTCATGGCAGCCATGTAGTCGGCAGTAATAATATCCTTGTTGCCGGTTGTGGTTACAAAAATATTTCCTTCGGCCAGGCTGTCTTCCATTGTTTTCACTTCAAAACCTTCCATGGCAGCTTGCAGGGCACAAATCGGGTCAATTTCGGTCACGATAACACGGGCACCATAACCGCGCATGGAGCGGGCACAACCTTTGCCCACATCGCCGTAACCGGCAACTACCACCACTTTGCCGGCAATCATCACGTCGGTAGCACGTTTAATCCCGTCGGCTAGCGACTCGCGGCAGCCGTACAGGTTGTCGAACTTCGATTTGGTTACCGAGTCGTTCACATTGATGGCTGGAAACAGCAGTTTGCCATCTTCCATCATTTGGTACAGGCGGTGAACGCCGGTTGTTGTTTCCTCGCTAACCCCTTTAATCTGCTTTACCACACCAGACCAGCGGTGAGGCGTTTCGCTCAGAATTGTTTTCAGTATCTTATTCAGTTGAATTTCGTCTTCGCCGTCTGCTTCGCTGTTCAATACCGCCGGATTCAGTTCGGCATCATAGCCGCGGTGAACCATAATGGTGGCATCGCCGCCGTCGTCCACAATCAGGGTGGGGCCAAGGCCATTTCCAAAGTCGAGGGCACGCTCGGTACACCACCAGTATTCTTCCAGGGTTTCGCCTTTCCAGGCAAACACGGGAACTCCGGCAGCGGCAATGGCTGCGGCAGCGTGGTCCTGTGTACTGAAAATATTGCAACTGCACCAGCGCACCTGGGCACCCAATTCAACCAGTGTTTCAATTAACACAGCGGTTTGGATGGTCATGTGCAGCGAGCCCATGACACGGGCTCCGGCCAGCGGCTTTTCAGTAGCGTATTTTTTGCGGATAGCCATCAAACCCGGCATTTCCTTTTCAGCAATTTCAATTTCTTTGCGGCCAAAACTGGCCAGTTTCATATCGGCTACTTTGTAGTCAACGTGTTTTGCAGTTACTGTCGTCATTCTCAATAAAATTTGGAGTGCAAAGATAGTTTTTTTCTGAAGATTCAATCCGATAATCCCGGTTGGACTTTAATTTAAGCTGTCGGAACCGTAGCAGGCCCGGAGCTATGGTAAAATCCGGCTAACTGTTTTTTTATCTTCTTCGAGTTGGAGGCGCAACTGATCGACCGAGGCAAATTTTTGTTCCTCGCGTATTTTCCGGATAAATTCAATCTCAATTTCATGATGGTACAAATTGCCCGAGAAGTTGAGGATATGAACTTCGATGCTGCGGCGGTCGGCATTGCGATCGACCGTAGGGCGGATACCAATATTTAACATGCCTTTGTAGCGTTGCCCGCCAATAAGTACGTAAACGGCGTACACACCAAACCCGGGAATAAGTTTGTGCGGGTCGCTGGCAACAATGTTGGCAGTCGGGAATTGTATTTGGCGCCCCAGTTGTTTGCCTTCAACCACTTTGCCGTGTAGTGTGTATGGGTAGCCCAAAAAACTGTTGGCCAGCGTCATGTCGCCTTCTTCGAGCGCATAGCGTATTTTGGTGGAGCTGATGTTGATGTCGTTCATCAGCAGCACGTCCAGCTTTTCAAGTTTAAAGTTGAAGGCTGTGGATAGCGTTTGCAACATGGCATAGCTGCCTTCGCGGTTTCTTCCGAATTTATGGTCGTAGCCTACAACCAAGGTTTTAATCTGAAGTTGCCGAACCAAAATTTCATGCACAAAGTCGGTGTAACTCAGCTCCGAAAATGTTTTGGTAAAGGGATAAATAATAAGGTGATCGATACCGGCATTGGCAAACAAACGGCCTTTTTCGCTTAGTGTTGTCAGCAGGCGGATGCTATCTTCGTTGGGTGCAAGCACCTGTCTCGGGTGCGGGTAAAAGGTGAAAATAACCGATTCTCCGTTTTGTTCACGGGCGATTTCGCGCAGACGGTCGATGATTTTAACATGTCCGAGGTGCACCCCATCGAACGAGCCGATGGTGAGGACCGGATTTTTCACCTTAAAATCATGAATGTCGTGATAAATCTTCATGCAGTTTGCTGTTTCGGGCTGCCAAATTACATTTTTTGTCCTAATCAACCCCGTTTGGGGTATAAAATGATATTTCAAAAGATAGGGTGGCCCCGCTTGATTGATGGCGAAATTATTATTTTTACCGCGCAAATAAAATAAACTTGAAATCAGTGAGAAATTTAGGCCTTTTACTTTTGCTCGCAGTAGCTGTTTTGGTTGCATGTAACGATACTTCGAAATATACGATTAAAGGACGAATTAGTAATGCCGAAGACAGGTATGTGTACCTGGACGAGCTGAAAGTGAGTAGCAGCGTACCGCTTGATTCGGTGTTGGTAGGAAAGGACGGGAGTTTTAAATTTAGCGGGGACGTTAACCAGCCAACCTTCTTTTTACTTCGTTTGGAGCCGACCAACTTTGTAACCCTGTTGGTTGATTCGGCCGAGCAGGTTGAAGTACAGGCAGATGCAGCTAATTTTTCGCGTTCTTATGCTGTTGTTGGCTCCGAAGGTTCGGCCTACGTTCAGCAATTGAACCAGCACCTGAGCCGTACCAAGCATCAATTGGATTCAATTAGTTCGCTGCAACTGTCGTTCCGCAACGACCCCGATTACGAGGTTAAAAAAGCAAGTTGGGACCGGCAGTACAACGAAATAAGGCAAGGCCAGATCGAATATGCCCAGAAATTTGTTTCGGAGCACCCTTTCTCTATGGCCAATGTGCTGGCTTTGTACCAGAAATTCGACGACGATACTTACGTGATTCAGGATTTACAGTCGTTAAAACTGGCTGCTTCAGCTTTAAACTCGTTTTACCCCAACTCGGAACATGTACAGGCTTTGTATAAAAACACCCTCAGCCTGATGGCCAAAGAGCGGGCAGGCAAAATGCAACAACTGATACAGGAAAAAGGGGTGAACAGCCCCGATGTGCTGTTGCCCAATGCTAGCGGTAACCAGATTTCACTGAGTTCGTTACGCGGTAAATATGTGTTGCTTCATTTCTGGTCGGCCTTGGATCGTGGTTCGCGCATTATGAAC
This sequence comes from Mangrovibacterium sp., assembly GCA_047972415.1. Classification (GTDB taxonomy): domain Bacteria; phylum Bacteroidota; class Bacteroidia; order Bacteroidales; family Prolixibacteraceae; genus Mangrovibacterium. Next base: position 1,770 of record JBKEAN010000128.1, on the reverse strand, counting down.
CCGGTGTTGGTTGAAGCCTATGAAAAATACCACTCGAAAGGTTTCGAAATTTACCAGGTAAGTGTGGACGAAAACCGCTTGGAATGGCTCGACGCCGTTGAAAACGATCATTTAAACTGGACAAACGTTGGCGATATGCAAGGAAGTGCTTTGGCGGTAAGTAATTATAATGTTACGGCAGTTCCGACGAACTACCTGCTCGATAAAGAAGGTAAAATTATCGCGAAAAACCTGCAAGGCCCGCAATTGGATCGGGCACTGAACGAATTGTTGAAATAATCTGGTTGATAGTCATTGCTTTTGCAACAAAAGTTGAATGGGACGAGAGGTGAAATTGTAACTTTGTGCGCAATTTTTAAAGCGAAGAATATTTTGAACGGGCAGGGCAAAAAAATATACTTTATCTCCGATGTGCATTTGGGCGCTCCGGCATTGAAAAACAATGCAGAACGGGAACGGCTTTTTGTGCAGTGGCTCGACCAGATAAAGGACGATGCTGCTATGCTGTTCCTGATGGGCGATATTTTCGATTATTGGTTCGAGTATAAAACCGTGGTACCGCGTGGTTTTGTACGCACCCTCGGAAAAATAGCCGAAATAGCTGATTCCGGGATTCCGGTTCATTTTTTTACCGGAAATCACGACATCTGGGTGTTCGATTACTTGCCCAAAGAGCTGGGCGTACAGGTTCATTACAACGAAATGCGGATAACCTTGGGGGAAAAGAAATTCTTTTTAGCCCACGGTGATGGGCTCGATCCTTTTGATACCGGCTATCATTTACTGAAGAAAGCATTCACCAACCGTTTTTTTCAATGGGTTTTTGCTTGGATTCACCCCAATTGGGGCATAAAAATGGCTCATAGCTGGTCGAAAAAAAGTAGGCTGGACAAGGGGATGGGCGACGGATTTAAAGGCCCCGAAAAGGAAGGTTTGTTTGTTTTTGCCAATTCGGTGCTTGAAAATGAAGAGATTGACTATTTTATTTTTGGACATCGGCATTTGTTGCTAAATTTGCCGATTGGAAAAAACAGCCGTTATATCAACCTGGGCGATTGGATTACCCATTTTAGCTACGGTGTTTTTGACGGTGTAAATTTTGAATTAAAGACTTTTAAAAATACAAATTAGCGGTAGCTGGTTTGAAGCTTATGACCATGAAACTTTATACAAAAATTATTGGAACGGGGCGTTGTATACCGCCTACAGTGGTTAAAAACGATTTTTTCCTGAGCTATCAGTTTTACGATCCTTCAACCCGTAAACCGTTTGACAAAACGAATGAGGAAATCGTCAGGAAATTTCACGAGATTACCAACATTGAAGAACGTTGCTGGTTGGGCGAAAACCAGGTGAACTCTGACCTGGCAACCATTGCCGTAAAAGATGCCTGCGATTCGGCCGGCATTGATCCGGAAACCCTCGACTTCATTATTTTTGGTCATAACTTTGGCGACATTCATCAGGGGCAAACCTGTGTGGATACCTTGCCGGGGCTGGCTAACCGGGTGAAACGCAACCTGGGGATAAACAATCCGACCTGTATTTGCCACGATGTTATTTCAGGCTGTCCGGGATGGACACAAGGGATGATTGTGGCCGATGCCTACATTCGCAGCGAAACCTTTAAACGGGGTGTAGTTATTGGTGCCGATACGCTTTCGCGCGTGTCGGATCCGCACGACCGCGATACCATGATTTTTTCGGATGGTGCCGGAGCAACCATTGTTGAAGGCGTTTGGAGCGAACAACCGACTGGAATTTTGGCTC